>JBDTCL010000075.1:0-13599 GCA_039923595.1 Antricoccus sp.
TCGTTAACGGACTAATTGCCGCTAAACCCGGAATATCAGGCATCGCAGGCGCTGATCCAGTGGCGATGATCGCGTGCCGAAATGCGATCTGGCGATCGCCGATTCGCGCCCCTCTCGGACCGGTGAAAACTGCTTCTCCCTGCACGACTTGAACGCCAGCCGCTTCGAGCGTTTGTGGCGAATCAACCGGCTCGATCTGCTTGATCGCGGCATGTACGTGTGCCATCACTGCAGCAAAGTCGACCTCGGGAGCGACAGGATTGGTGACGAAATCAGCGGCCGTGCGCATACCTTGAACTTTCGCCGCTGCAGCAAGAAATGCCTTGCTCGGCACGCAACCGAACCACAAGCAATCGCCACCGGTGCGCTCTCGCTCCACCAGCGTCACCGTAGCTCCGAGACCAGCCGCTGTGATCGCAGCAACAATTCCAGCCGAACCGGCACCGATCACCAATAAATCAATTTCGTCGCTCACGTGCTCTCCACATCTGCATCACTGCGCCATCCTCGCTAGGTACTTTCATCGCACTCACTACGTGTTGTGCAAGAGGTGATCGCACAATCAAAACGACATGGCAGCCATAACGTGACCTCGGTCACTAGGTGCGAAACGAGGCTTAGGGCTCGCGGCTGATGGGCTCTGAATAGTCGAGCAGCGATGTCACTGCTGCCGATCCGGTGTGCGCGAGCGCAACTGACTACCCGCGACTGATATCACCCATCGCACCAGTATGCGCCGCATCAGCGCGGGAAGTGCCGTCCAGCGCTATTGGTGCGATCGATTGCGACCAGCTAGCGCAGCTGTTTTTCGACTTCACCGATCTCAGCTGGTGCTCATCGGCGCTCTTGCCAGCGGTCCTATGTGAGTTGACGACACGTCGCAACGTCGCTCCACGCACCTGAACGTACAGGGGTTTGCGAGCGCTCACCACGCCTGACGCCAGTGTCGCCCTACGGTCGGGGTGTGGTGCGGCCTCAGGACTGTTGCGACTGCCCGACGATGCTTTTCGCATCCTCGATCGTGCATGCGTACTCCGGTCGAGCGACCTCGGCGAGGCTATCGAGCATCTGCTTGAGCAGTGGAATGATTCGCACCGAATCCTTGCCATAGTAGGCAATTTCGCGGACGGACCACGGCAGTTCACTGTTGAAGGACTGAGTCCGATAACTCCCGCGCAACTGATCTTCTTCGTCGTACCAAGTGTCCTGCGGCATCGGACGCTGAGCCAGTAGATGGAGCACTACGTGTGCCTCGTTTATCGCCTGCTCGGCCGTCGTCGGATCGTTGATGCCGGGAGACAGCGCCCGCTCAGCGATATCGACAAGTTGCCGCAGCCCAAATCCAAGGTCACTATCCAGAGTGCGTTGGGCAGCGGTGCGGATAGTGCGGACTATGTGCTTGAAATCTGATCCGTCGATATCGCGCGATGAGTGCACGAAACCGAGCCGTTGCTCTGGGACCAGAAAATCACCCAACGACACGGTGAGCTCGACATAGGCCTCGTGCTCCTGTGCCCATTCCACCAGAGCGACCGCATTGATTCCAACGATGTGGCCGTGGCGGTCATCGAGCAACAAATCAGTTCGTTTGCTGGCCGGGTACCCCTTATCGGACTGTCCGGTCGGTACATCCTCGTCCGACTCTGGTGCGATCATATCGATACACCGCCTGGTCCGTTCACCGATATCGGCGATGGCGACCGAAACCTGCACCGCGGTGGTGATCTGGTGGATGAACGCAACAAACAACAGCACCGAAGCGACAACGTACAGATATGCCAGTGTGACGGATGTTTGCGGAACGAATTCGTCCCTGCTGCTTGAATTGCCTTTCACTGATCGCAGAACGGTGAGTGCATAAAGGAATGAGCCGGTGAAAACACCGAGCGTGATTTGGACAATCCGGCGTTCGAGAAACGTGCTCAGCACCCTCGGCGAAAACTGACTGCTCGCCAGCTGCAGCACGACCATCGTGATCGAAAAGACTAGGCCGGTCACCGATATCATCGCAGTCGCCACAGTGCTCAACACGCTTCGGGCACCATCGGCCCCGCCCTGGAACACGAACGGCAGATGCTCCACGAGCCACCGATCCATCAGCGGCAACGCCAGACCCAACATTACTGATCCGGCAGCGAGGGTAGCGGGAATTGCCCAGAATGGTCGCCAGAGGCGTGCCCATCGACTTAAGTCACGGACGATCGGTGCACGATTGGGCATTCCTGAATGCTAGCGGTACTCGCGTGGCATGTGGCGTACAACGCCGCTGTGCAAAGTGCGCCTGAGGGCTCTTCTAGCTGGCGTTTCGGCGTAGGAAGCCGCGCGGCGACCGAGCGAGATCAATCGGTGGTGCAACTGCTGACTGGGGCGGATCCAAAGCTGCTGCCACTGTCGCCTCATGACCGTGGGCTGGTCCACCGAACGCCATCAGAGCGGCTCCGATCAGCGAGATAACTCCGGCAACGGCGTACGACAACTGATAATTGCCTGCCTGGTCATACAGCCAGCCGAGCAAGAACGGACCACCGGCGGTACCGATCACGACCACGAGCTGCAACCGACTAAATAGCCTCGGATAATCCATTACCCCGAATTGGTGGCTGATAATCAGCGATTGCAGCATCAGCAGGTTGCCGACGGTTGCGCCGAAGATGATCAGCGTCGCATAGAACGCCCATGCGTGATAGGAGTACGCCATCGCAATCAACGATGCTCCTTGGATTGCCGCGAGACTGGCGGTGAAGCCGGTCATCGGCATTCGCATGATCACTCGGCCACCCACCAGCCGGGCGATGACCGACATTCCCGCGACGATGAGGGTCGCAAACGCCGCGGCAACTGCGCCAGTCCGTTCCTCGGCGAGCTTCACCAGCTGTTGCAGGCCACCGACTTGCGCACCCATGCTGAGGACGTAGCCAAAAGTGATGCATCGGAAGTAACGAGTGCGCACAGCATCAGCGAAAGGCATTCCGGTGGGCGGTGGCGGGACCGCATCTGGCTGTATCCGGCCGCCGTCCGGTAGCCAACCGAGCGCGATCGGATCCGGTTTAATCAACCAAATAATGAACGGCACCGTGCCAACGAGCCAGATCCCGGCAAGGATCGGTGTCGCCGTAGCGAGCCCCAGCTGATCGGTGAGCCACTTTGCTATTGGCGTAATGACCATGCCACCGACCGACAGCCCGGTGGATGCGATAGACAGCATGACCGATCGGCGAGCGTTGTACCAGCGGGTCACTACCGTGGTCGCCGGGATCAAGCCAGCACCAGTGAAACCGAAGGCGAACAAGACATAGATCAAGTACAACTGCCACTGGGCCTGGCTATGGCCAAGTAGCGCGAGTGCAATCGCACCGAGGATCGCGCCGCCGACCATGATCTTTCGCACGTCGTATTTGGCGATGAGTCTGCTCACCAACAGACCGACGAAGCCGCCGGTGATAAAGAAGATTGTCGTTGCCAACGAAATCGAGGACAGCGACCAGCCACGTTCTTTGCTGAACGCGTTGAGGTACACCGCTAGGCCATAGAACGACAGGCCCGATGTAGTGGTCAGCGAGATGAAGCAGCCCGCGACTACTGTGGCCCCAGGGAATTTCTCATTGCGCACAATCTGGACTCTACGTTAGCGGCCACGGCGACGATGTGCCGCTACGTACGCGCGCGTGGTTAGTCAGTAAGCCGCAGGGCGCCAGTCGGGCAGGCGCTCACAGCAGCCTGCACCTGCTCGAGGTCCGCCTCATCAACGGTCTCCTGCAACACGTTGTTATCGCCGTCATCGTCAATCTCGAAGTACTTTGGTGCCTTCATTTCGCAATAGCCAGTGCCGACGCACAAGTCATGGTTGAGATCGATTTTCATCGGACTACTCCTGGTTGGTTGTGGCTCATTTGTTCAGAGTGCATGGCATGCTGTTCACGCCGTGAATGAAGGTGCTGAGCATCAATTGCGGATCGCTGACCTCGAGCTTCGGCAACCGGGTGAAAAGCTCCCGAAATATTGCTTTGAGTTGGGTCCGCGCCAGCATCGTACCGAGGCAGAAATGCGCGCCGCCGCCCCCGAAGGACAGATGCGGGTTGGGATCGCGAGTGATGTCGAATGTGTGCGGGTTGGTGAACGCCGCATCGTCACGGTTGCCCGAGTTATAGAACATGACCACTTTCTCACCAGCGGCAATCGGCACACCCGCGATCTCAGTAGCTTCGGTTGTGGTGCGCCGGAATGTCATCACCGCGGTGCCCCACCGCAAGAACTCCTCCACGGCAGAGTCGATATAGCGATCAAAGTCATCAATCAACAACTGCCGCTGATCGGGATTGTTTGTCAGTGCGAGCATCGCATGCGAGATGGTGTTGCGAGTGGTGTCGTTGCCGGCAACCGACAGCAGGTTGCAGAATGCGCCGATCTCTGAATCGGTCAGACTCTCACCGTCGATTTCGGCGTTGACGAGGCCGGTGATCAGGTCTTCTTCACCATGCCAACGACGTTGTTCGGCCAGTCCCATACCGATTCCGCGCAGCGTCCCCACTGATTTCTTGATCGCTTCCAGTGGCTCGAGTCCTTCATTGAGACTCGGGTCGATACCGCCAGAGGCCTGCAGGTCCGCTGCGTGTGAGGCAATGTGCCGTTGCCCTTGCGGTACGCCCATGAATTCTGAAATGGACCACATCGGCAATTGGCGCGCAACGTTTTGAACGAAATCACAATCGCCGCGGTCGATCAGTTCGTCGACGATCTCGGTGGCTCGCCCGGCGAGCCGCACCTCAAATTGGGCGATCCGCTTCGGGGTGAATGCGACACTGACGAGCTTGCGCAATCGCGCGTGGCGTGGGTCGTCCATGTTGAGGAACGACGAGGACGGCAGTGATAGGAATTCTGGCGTGTCGCCCAGCATCGTGCCTTCAGCGGAGGAAAAAACTTTGGGATTGCGGCTGATGTCTTGGATGTCCTGGTGGCCTACAACCGCCCAGAAGCCCGGTGTCGACTGCTCGATATAGCTGAAGTCCATATTGGGATGCCAGCTCACCGGGCGCTCTTGGCGCAGCTGCGCAAATGTTTTATCACGCTCGTCGAACGGAGCCCGCCAAAAATCAAGCGTCGATATTGATATCGGATCAAAGCTGCGATCGACTGGTGACTGAGCTGTTGCGGTCATCGTTGACCCCTTGCAAAAAGTCCGTCTTGGACGTGGGTTATTAGCATTGATTTCGACCGTACGCCCACATCGAGACAAGGCGCTCAGTCTGAGAGTCAGTCTACTTCGGCGGCATTCTGATGGCCCCATCAAGGCGAACTACCTGGCCGTTGAAATAGACATTGCGATTTAACTCAAGTACGAACGACGCGAACTCTTTTGGATTGCCCAGACGTTTGGGAAACGGCACTGATTTTTGCAGATTTTCAAATACCTGCGGTGCGCGTTCGCCAACAGCCAACATAGGTGGCGTGGCAAAGATCCCCGGCAGAATCGTGTTGCAGCGGATGCCGAAGTTCATCAGATCACGGGCGAGGGGGAGCGCAAGGCCGGCAACGCCAGCTTTGCAGGATCCATAGGCAATCTGACCTATTTGAGCGTCCTGCGCCGCCACCGATCCGGTGAGGGTGATGCAGCCGCGTTCGTCGTCGGTCAGTGGATCGAGGCTTGCCATACCGAGCGCGGATAGCGACGCCAACCGGTAGGAGGCGACCAGGATGCCCTGGGCAGAGTAGGCGTAGTCCTCGGTCGATAGGCGGGTGAGCTCACCGGTGTCACGATTGCGCGAGATCGTCTTGCCCCGGCGCGACGTCTGCGCACAATGCACCAGGATTCGTTCTTGGCCGTTAGCAGCGCGCGCCTCTTCGAATCCATTGACGACGCTCGCCTCGTCGGTCACGTCGACGTCGTGAAATGTTGCGCCGATTTCGCGGGCGACCTCGGTGCCCCCTTCGTTGTCCACATCAAAAATCGCGACTCGGACGCCCAGTCCGGCTAGCGCCGTCGCGGTCGCGCGGGCTAACCCTGAGGCACCGCCGGTGACGACTGCCGAAACGCTGCTATCGAGATCCATGAATGTTCTCCGTTCGTGAGGTTAGGAGCCGATCCTACGCAACTACCCCATCAGGTAGGTTTGGTGAGGTAGTTCACATTTGTTAGCAACGTCAAGACCTTGGCGTAATCGAGTGGGGGACCTAATGGATGAACCGGCCGTCTATACCGGTGATCGAGCAACACCGGTCAGCGAGGTAAAGGAGCGGGCCAATCGCATCGCGAGCGGATTGCGCGCGATGGGCGTGGGTCACAATGATCGTTATTGCATCATCATGCGCAACGAGGTCGGTTTCGTTGAGGCAACGCTCGCCGGTGGGGTCATTGGTGCAGTACCTGTCCCGGTGAATTGGCACTGGACCGGCGAGGACCCGCGGCATCTACTTTCCAATAGTGAAGCCAAAGCGGCGATTGTGCATACTGATTTGCTACCGGCAGTGCTGAAGCATAAGCCGGGTCATTTACAGGTGATTGAGGCTGCGGTCCCGCCAGAAATTTCGATCGCTTATGGTCTCGGCGAGGTGCCAGTCACCGGCAACTATCCAACCCTGGACGAACTCGCTACTCAGAGCGAGCTCGTAGCCGATCCCAATACGTCGCCGCCGATGAGCGTCATCTACTCCTCAGGGACGACTGGTCTGGCCAAAGGTATCCAGCGCGAGCCGATGCGGCCGGAATGGATCGAGCCGTTGAGTGCTGCGGTCATGGACCTATTGAAATTTCGGCCCGGCACCCGGACTCTCGTTCCGGCGCCGATGTATCACTCGTCGCCCAATGTGCATTTCATTTGGGCGGTGATGCTCGGCGCCACGACTCACATCATGCCCAGATTTACCGCGATGGATTTCTTGAGGACGGTTGATAAGTACAAGATCCAGTCCACCCATATGGTGCCGGTGATGTTCCGGAGACTGTTAGACGTACCCGAGCAGGAGCGAGCGAAGTTCGATCTGTCCTCATTAGAGGCGATCATCCATGCTGCCGCCCCGTGTCCACCGGATCTCAAGGAGGCGATGATCGACTGGCTTGGGCCGATCATTTGGGAGTACTACGGCGGCTCCGAAGGTGGTGCGTGGGTGATGTGCGATAGCGCCGAAGCGTTAGCGCATCGCGGCACTGTTGGCAAACCGTGGGCAGGTTCGCAGATCAAGATCCTCGATCCGGCGGGCGACGAAGTCGCTAACGGCGATGAGGGAATGATCTATGGTCGTCCGGGCGATTTTTGGCCTGATTTCACCTATATCGCTAATGATGAGAAAAGACGCGAGATCGCTAACGGCGAATTCTTCACTGTCGGCGATATCGGGTATCAGGATGACGAGGGTTTTCTTTTCCTCTCCGATCGAGCCAATGACATGGTCATCTCCGGAGGTGTCAACATCTATCCTCAGGAAATCGAGGCGTGTCTGCACAACCTCGACGGTGTCGAAGACGTCGCGGTATTCGGGATTCCGGACGAGCGCATGGGCGAGACGCTCGCTGCTCATGTGCAACTGCGTGAGGGCGCGTCGCTGAGCGAGGACGACGTACGTAGTTTTGTGCGCGAGCACCTTGCCGCGTACAAGATCCCTAAAGTTGTGGTCTTCGAGCAGAAGCTGCCGCGCGAAGACACCGGCAAGCTCTTCAAACGCCGCCTCAAGGCGAAGTATTGGGAAGACGGCAAACGGATCAGCGGCTGAGTCGGTGCCTTTCAACGACAAGATGAATCCCAGTGGGCGGTTTCATTCGAATTGTGGTGTTGTCTGTCGTGTCGTGTCGTCCTTAAGCCGATCCCGCTGACGGTCTCAACGCGGTGAGAGTGTGAGCTCAACCATCGGCAGTTCGGATATCTGATGACCGACGGTCCGCTCGATCGCTGACTTCAAACGATTCCAGGCCGCAGGGTGTGTCTGCGCATACGGGGCCAATGCCGCAGAAGATTCGGCGGCGGACATAAAACGGGCGACCGCCGAAGCGCGCCTTAGTCGCCCAACGCTGACGAAGCAGTCCTGGTTCGATTGGAGATTCTGGTACCACTGGGCCTTGGTGCCAAACCCGCTGACGACGACCAGTCGATCGGTCGCCGGTCGCTCAACGACCTCGAGGCAGACGTATCGCGGCTGCCCTGACCGCCGGCCTCGGTGCTCAAGCATGAGCAGCCGTCGTCCTAAAATCGAGCCAAGACCCACGCGGTACAGCGCGACAGGGGAGCGGACAAACCAGCGCGTAGTCAGCGCACGCGCCGCGATGCTAGATATATCGAGCATCATGAGGAGAAAGAACGATGGCGTCCGAATCTGCACCGGCAGGGTCGGACGCCATCGTAATGAGGCACATAGCTCGGTTGAGCTAGCTCTCGATTCGCTCGATAATGATTGCTGGTGCCATACCGCCTGCGGCACACATCGTGACCAGACCGTAACGACCGTTGGTGCGCTCCAGTTCGTCAAGCACGGTGCCGATCAGCATGGAACCAGTCGCGCCAATCGGGTGACCGAGCGCAATCGCGCCACCGTTGACATTGACCTTTGAGCGATCCAATTCCAGGTCACGCTGGAACTTTTCGGACACGACGGCGAATGCCTCGTTGATCTCCCACAGGTCAATGTCTTCCTTGGTCAGACCTGCCTTGGCGAGAACTTTCTTTGCCGCAGCCACTGGCGCATTGAGCATCAGTGTGGGATCGCCACCCATATTTGCCGTTGCCACAATCCGAGCCCGTGGCTTAAGACCGTGCTTTTCGGCGTATTCCTTGGAGGCCAACAACACCGCAGCTGCGCCGTCCACGACGCCTGATGAGTTGCCGGCGTGGTGCACGGGCACGATATCGAGGTCGGGATAGACGCGGTTGATCTGGTTGCGGAAGGTGTGCCCTTCTTCGTCGTACGGATAGTCCGCGATTTTGGTGAACGCTGGCTTGAGGCCGGCGAGGCTCTCGGCGTTCGTTTCCGGACGCGGGTACTCGTCATGATCAAGTGCAACGCTGCCATCAAGGTTCTTCACCGGAATGATCGATTTGTCGAATCGGCCTTCGTCCATCGCGATCTTGGCGCGGCGCTGGCTCTCTAAGCCGAGCGCGTCGAGTGCTTCGCGCGAAATTCCCTCTTGGCTGGCAATCGCGTCACCACAGACACCTTGATGCGACTGCGGATGGATTTCATCAAGATGCTCATTGTGCGACCCCATGAGTGCAGGAGGCATCCCTGCCGCTTGCTCGGTTTGGGCCATCGTTGCCGTCAGGCTCATCATCTCGGTACCACCAGCGATGACCAGGTCTTCCATACCGCTCATAATTTGCGCACCGGCAAAGGCGACGCTGGTGATGCCACCGCCGCAGAACCGATCAAGAGTGGTGCCGCTCGCGGTGTTGTCAAAACCGGCGTCGAGCGCAGCCATCCGGCCCATGTCGCCGCCTTGTTTGCCCTTCTGGGTTGAAACCGACCAAATCACATCATCCAGGGTGGAGGTGTCTAGGTGGTTGCGCTCCTTCAGCGCGCTCATGACGGTGGCCGCCAAGTGCTGAGGGTGCAGGTGTGAGAGTGCGCCTTTGCCCGCTTTGCCGATGCCTCGCGGGGTGCGAACTGCATCAATAATGTATGCATCTGCCATGGTAAATCTCCAGACCGATTATCGGACGAGTTCCGGATTGGTGTGTGCTCGTCCCTACCTGCAGATTAACCCGACGCACGCCGGGCACACGACTCAGGCTGGATATTCGGTAGGACGTTAATCGCCGGTGTGGCCTGAGGCATCCTCAAAAATCGCCGGTGCGGCCTGAGGCATCCTCAAAAATCGCCGGTGTTCCTGTGGCATCCTCCAAACGACGCGCGTCACGTTCGCACACGCAAAAGCGACGCAGCGTATGCAAACGTGACGCGGGTGCCTTAATCCGGTCGGCGAGTTCCCAATCAAGCGCGCCGGTCCGACTTTGCGGTGAAGGCGGCAATGCGATCGCCCGCATCAGGTCCACGGCCTTCTCCTTTATGGATTTCCCACTGCAATCCAGCATCAATGGATTGACCGTCCGTAGCTTCAAGTAATCGCTTATTTGCCGCATGCGAGAACGCCGAATTGGCGACAATTCGCTCGGCGATCGCAGTGATCTCGCCGTCGAAGGCGTCGATCGGGACCGCGTATTCAGCAAGACCGATACGGACTGCTTCGGCTGCGTCGATCATGTCTGCGGTAAACATCAACCGTTTGGCGGTCGCAACACCCACGCGCCGAGGCAACCGTTGGCTCATTCCCCATACCGGGGACAACGCCCATTTCGCATGAGTGTCACCAAATCGTGCGGTGTCGGCGGCCAGGATGAAGTCGGCAGCGAGAGCGACCTCGAGCGCGCCGGTGTAGCAATGCCCGTGTACGGCTGCAATGACCGGTTTAGGAAGTAGTTCGAGCATGCGCAGCGTCTCGCTATGCCAACCCTTTGACGGCACAGCTTCGCCGGTAGCGATGTCGGCGAGGTCATGACCAGCTGAGAAACACTTTCCGGCACCGCGCAGCACGACGCACGCAATGTCGTCATCGGCGGCCAGATCTTCGATGTGGCGGCGAAGTTCGGTGAATACGCCGACAGTGAGGGCATTGAGTTTCGCTGGCCGATTGATGGACAGAAGGGTCCACCGATCCTGATCGTGACGGATGACCAGTGGCTCATCGTGTCCTGATGCACCTGATGAAGTTTGCTCGCCCATGGGATTGACCTCCAACTATGCGACCGACATCATCGTCGGCAGTTACTAACGAACTCTAGAGGGCGATTTCCTCAGACTCTGACCGCGCGAGTCCGCCATCGAAGATCCACCCGCGTGGGCATCAGAAAACGATGCTCGACTAACTGTCGAAGCCGACGAAACTCACAGCATCCTCGAGGGACTTCCGACGCGAGACCACGGCGTTAGCGGGGAAGGTTTCGTTGGGATATCCCATCGCGATGCAGATCATGATCACTTCGTCCTCGGGGATATGCGCGTGCTCGCGCACGACTGGGGACTGCATGATTCCCTGGCTATTGATGACACATCCCAGCCCTCGCGACCAAGCGGCATTGACGAGGGCGTTGGAGACTGCCCCGCAGTCAAAGGGAGCGATATCGTTGCCAACCAGAACCTTGTCGTAGGTAATCACGATCGACACCGGAGCATCGAACTGCCGGAAGCCGCGCAGCACCCAATCGTGACGACTCGCCTTGTCTTCGCGTTCGATGCCCATGGCTGCGAACAACTGCTTGGCGATCTCGATCTGACGTTCGCGGTGCGGACCTTGGTAGGCCTCGCTGGTGCGGAATTCGCGTGAGTCTGGCACACCTGCCAGATTGCGCTCGGTATTGCCGGCTCGAATGAGATTCAGTGGCTCGCCGGTGATGACATGGAAGTTCCAGGGCTGCGTATTCAACGACGAGGGCGCCCGCATCGCAAGGCCAAGCACGTCACTGATGACATCTTTCGGAACGGGCTCATCGGTGAAACCACGGATACTGCGTCGTCCGGTAATGACTGCGTCGTAATCCACGAACTAGGCCCCAATCTTAGGCAAAAACTTTCCTCGACATTAACTGTCACGGTACGTCGCAAGTACGAACGGGCGTGCTGCGTGCGGTGCTAAAGCTGCGAATCGACATCGTCCGGACGTGCAGGCCAAGCCGGATCGACGACGTTCGGATAATCCTCGCTGAGCTTGGCAGGAAATTTCGCAGGCCGCTTTTCCAGGAACGACTCGACTCCCTCGGCCACATCCTTGCCCTGACCGAGATTGAAAAGCGCGTTCGAATCGAGCCGGTGGGCATCCCACGGCGAGCTGGCGCCAAGCATCGACCACAGCATCTGGCGCGAGACGGCAACTGAGATAGAGGAGGTGTTTTCGACGATTTCAGTCGCGAGCGCACGAGCAGTAGCGATCAATTCACCGTCAGGAACAACTCGCGATACGAGGCGACCATTGAGGGCTTCGCCGGCAGGGAACACTCGCCCGGTCGAGACCCACTCCATAGCCTGCGAGATACCCACCAGACGTGGCAGAAACCAGCTAGATCCAGCTTCGGGCACGATGCCGCGCCGGGCAAAAACGAATCCAAACTTGGCCGACTCCGACGCGATCCGGATATCCATAGGCAATGTCATTGTGACGCCAATGCCCACGGCTGGGCCATTTATGGCAGCGATCACCGGTTTGCGGCTTGCCGCGATTGTCATGGTGACAGTGCCGCCGCCATCGCGCGGTACCCCGGCGATAGTGCCGAAATCTTTGCGTTCGGCCTGCCGTGTTTCATCGGTGCCGTTGAAGGTGGCGCCGCCGCGCTGCAGGTCTGCGCCAGCGCAAAAACCGCGGCCTTCGCCTGTCATGATGACCACTCTGACCTCATCGTCGAGATCGGCGTTCTTGAAAGCTTGGATGAGTTCGCGCGCCATCGTCGAGGTGAAGGCATTGAGCCGCTCTGGCCGGTTCAGGGTGATGGTCGCGATCTGATCGCTGACGTCGTAGGTGATCTGACTGAACTCGTTCTCGGCCATGGTGGCGCTCCTGTCATGGGTTGCGGGTTCTTCGCTCCATCATTGCTTAGCGGCGTCATCTCATTTCACTGGCGTCCAATTACCCTATTTGCCACTCGCCACGTCTCGTACGATGATAGTTTCGGGCCTGAGCTCATACTGACATAACCCCGCTTTGCTGGCGGACTGGAAGGTGGACGACGTGAAAACCTGGATTTGGATTGTCATCGCAGTCGTAGTGGTACTGATCATCCTGGCGGTCGTAGTTACGGCGGCGCGTAAGGGCCGAACCGCAGCCCGTCGCAACGAGGCCGCAGATTTGCGCGAGAAGGCGGCGGATAAAGAATTCGATGTCCGTGAACGTCAGGCGGTCGCCGCGGAGGCGCAAGCTGAAGCGAAGTCTGCTGATGCGGAGGCTAGTCGTCGCGCCGCAGATGCTGAGCGGCAGCAGGCCGAGGCCCAACGGCTCGCGGTTCATGCCGAGCGCGAGAGCGTTGCGGCCGATGAGGCGCATCAAGAGCACCAGCAGACGCTCACCCGCGCCGACGAACTAGATCCGGATGTGCGCGATAACAACAATGCGCGCGAAGGCGATCTGGTGCAGGACCACCCCGTGCGAAACCAGCCGATGCGTGATCAGCCAGCACAAGATCGATCAGTGCGTGATCAGCCGGTGCGTGATCAGCCAGTGCAAGATCAATCAGCGCGAGATCAGCCTCGTCACGGACAATCTATCGACGGCGACCGGAACGACGATGGCCACCTCGGAGCAGGCGAACGAATCGCTGACAAAGCAGATGAGGTACGAGGCCGCCACGGCGTCGATGATGACGGGCGACGCAGCTAGCGATCCGCGATTTGATAGACGCGGCGCGCAGTTCCTTCGAATAGCGCCGCGCGCTCGCTCGCTGTCGCGTCCGCGGTCATCTTTTTGAATGCGTTCCAGAGGATGACGTAGTTGGTGGACTGACGATCAACTGGAAAGTTCGATTCGAACATGCACCGCTGCACACCGAAGGAGTCGATCACATACTCGATGGGGCCTTTCCACGCGGCGACCAGATCGTCGCTGGTGGGTGCCTGGGGAAGTTTCTCGAACCCGCC
>JBDTCL010000076.1:0-4307 GCA_039923595.1 Antricoccus sp.
TGATCTGGGACATCGCGAAATGGCCCGTTTTACTGATTATCGTGAGTTTGATGTTCGCGCTGCTGTATCGAGCGTGTCCGAATGTGAAGCAGCCCGGGATGAAGTGGGTGAGTCTCGGCGGCGTCATCGCAGTCATCGCGTGGATTATTTCCTCAGCGTTGTTCGCGGTCTATGTCTCATTCTCTGGCTCCTACAACAAGACCTACGGCTCGTTCGCGACTGTCATCATCTTCCTGGTCTGGTTGTGGATCTCGAACATCACGATCTTGCTGGGTGCCGAGTTCAATGCTGAAACGCAACGTGAACGCGCCGTGCAGGCTGGACTGCCTGTGGACGTCGAACCGTTTGCCGAATTGCGCGACACCCGCAAACTCGACGAGCCACAACAGCGTGAGGCCGACGAAGCGGCAGAGATCCGTGAAAAGACAATGAATCCAGAACGGGGGGTCGGTAGCCGGGGAACCGGTCACCCGAACCACTAAACCGGCACAATCCTGCACACCCACCACGGCGCCACATCCGGCGCTACCGACAAAGGAGTACAAGGGACATGATCCGCAACGAACACCTCGAAAAACTGCAACATGGGAACGCCATCGACGAGGAAGGTGACAAGATCGGTTCGATCGGTCAGGTATACCTGGACGATAACACCGGCGAGCCTGCCTGGGTCACGGTCAATACGGGCCTATTCGGTACCTCGGAAAGCTTCATTCCACTGGACAACGCGAACATTCAGGGCGACGACTTGGTCTTGCCTTACAGCAAGAGCAAGATCAAGGACGCGCCGAAGATGGATGCTGATCAGCACCTCGACGTGGAGCAGGAACGC
The DNA here is from genome assembly GCA_039923595.1 of Antricoccus sp. GTDB lineage: Bacteria > Actinomycetota > Actinomycetes > Mycobacteriales > Antricoccaceae > Antricoccus. Next base: position 833 of record JBDTCL010000076.1, read on the forward strand.
GAGCTTTACCAGTATTACGGTCTGAACTATGACGGCGGTGACCAGCAGGTCGCCGGCGGCCGGGATCAGCAAGATAACCGCGGACAGCAAGATCGCGAAGTCCGCAAAGAGTCACGTAAGGATTCCGATCGCGATGCTGACGGCGGCATGACGTTGCACGAAGAGCAGCTCAATGTCGGCACCGAACAGCGTGAAGCCGGAAAGGTTCGCCTGCGCAAGCACGTCGTCACTGAGCAGAAGACCATCACCGTCCCGGTTCAGCGCGAAGAAGTACGCATCGAACGTGAGCCGATCCGTGACGGCCAGACCGGCGGTGACATTAGCGAGGACGAGCAGGTCGTCACCCTGAAGGAAGAAGTTCCCGTCGTCGACAAGCAGACCGTCGCTACCGAGCGCGTTGGTCTACAGAAGGACGTCGTCCGTGAAGAGCAGCAGGTCCAGGGCGAAGTACGGCGCGAAGAAGTCGACATCGACCAAGAGGGCGATACTTCCGGCCGCCGGAAGTCCTAGTCCCCGCTAGTCAATTCAGCAGTATCGAAGGGGCGTCCCGTAACCGGGGCGCCCCTGCTGTCATGCCGCAATAACGGACTCACGCTCATTTAAACGCAGACGCCTAGTGATGTCGCGATTGCTCAGCAACGAACACCTAAGCTAGGCGGTTTCTGCACATATATCAGATATTTTTGTTAAAGTAACTGCGACGGGTTCGACAGTTGCCCACCACAGAAGAAGGACAAGACTATGGGCGTTATCGGAGCAATCATCGGAGGCGCAATCGTCGGCGCACTCGCTCGGCTCTTTTTGAAGGGTAAGCAGCCGATGGGAATTCTCATCACCATCGTGCTCGGCATTATCGGCGCTGTCATTGGCTATTACATCGCCGCTGCTCTCGGCGTGGCGCAGACCAACGGGATCGATTGGATCCGCTGGATCATTAGTGTGGTCGTGGCGATGATCCTGATTTCGATTTATCTCGCGGTCGCCAACCGCAGAAGCGTCCGCAGCTAGACCAGCACTACACTGCCCCGAACGCGGTCTTCGACACCAGTCGGAGGCCGCGTTCGCTTCGCTTGCTTGGACGATTCGCGGGGGACTTGTGCCCGAGCGGCTTGTATCTCCTGTTACATGGCTGGTTGTTCCTGGCGGTGTCGGCAGTTGGTCGGTGATCGCGTCTCCCGGCTGCCGATAGCTGGCACTTCAGCCGAATCTCTGCCGACAACACGGTCTGCGTCGTTGCGGCAATCCTCCAACCGTCGCGGGACGCGTACCTCTGGGGATGATTTGAAGTCGGCACCACTCGCGAGAGCGCCAGTCTGGTAAACGAGTGTTCTAAGAGACTGGCTTGCGGAGACTCGTCTTGAGTGACGGACGGTGCGACATCGGCCTTGCATCGGTCTTATCACTGAAGTCTTGCAAAAGGGCTGGTTCTATGAGAAGCATGGCCTTACGTGTCGGTCGCCTGCCCCGATGCGATCTCGTCGAGATGAACCGATGTCCGTCCGTTGTGTAGGCGAACCGTATCGACACACATTCCAGCTTTCGAAAACCCGCGCGCGGGTATTCGTGTACGCGATAACGTCTTCGACTTGACCGCCGAAGATGCATTGCTGGGCATCAGGATCGAGCCAGCTCGGAACATCAGAGGCAGACCGGTGCACACGGTAAATCGGATTGTGATCCATTCCATCAGCAGGTGGACCCGGCGGCATGAACTCCATAGGAACAGGATAGTTGACCGCTGCTGGTGCTTATCGGGTCTTTACTGAGACTGCATCCGGCATCGGGGAGCCGACCGGCCCCAATGGAGACAGTGCCTTTGCGATGTTGGGCAACAGCAGCTGGGCGATCGAGTGCGGGTCGTCCTTATATGGGTTGCAGCACCAGTAGGTGTCCGCGTACTTCATCAGCCTCGAGCAGCGCGCCCATCCGGCTCGACTGTTCCTGGGCTTGCTGCCACCGGACATCATCGCCGTGGCGGCGTTCCAGTCGCGACTGAACGTCCGCCACTGTCTTTTCCCAGTCGGGTGGGAACGCGGCGAAATCATCGATCCAGGCACTGTGGCGCACCTGTAGGCAGGCTTGATCTAGAAGGTCCGCAAGAGCGCGGGCGGTTGGAAAGTTGTTGCCGTCAGGAGGTTTGACACTGAAATTGGTTGAGTCGGCGGCGCAGTAGACCAGTAGACCGAAACGAGCGTCTGGTCTTAGCACCCGCCGGATTTCGGCCAAGAACGCCGGTTGATCGTTCACTGTGGACAGCACCCCCAGACTCCACCCGACTGTGATGGCACCGGTGGCGACCGGCAACCTGGTGCCCGCCCGCAACGCCGCCAGACCGAACAGGGACCGGGCCGCTGCGCAGGCGTCCAGTTCGGGGTCGGTCAGCAGCGGGCGCACGCCCATCTCGTGCGCGACGAACGCGGCAGGTCCACCCATCCCACCGCCGCAGTCCAGGAAAACCTGGCCAGGCTCTGGTCCTAGGTGGTCCAATAACCAGCGCATCGCACCGGGGCCACCACTACCTCGGCACCCCGCCGGGATCCGGCATGCTGGATCCAGCTCGGCGGCTACGTTCGCAGTCCACTTCGCGACCGTGTCGAACTCGGCCTCCATCGATTCGGGGCCATCGCTCATCCTCAACACCTCCCACCATGTGACGTCGGCATTGCCGAGCACCATACGCATCTCGATCTGGGGTAATGAATACTACGAGACCCGGCAACCCTGAGCGATGAATGCTAAAGGGGTAATGGCGATCGGGTGCTTCACCGCGGTCTTATGGGATACGACCTGACCGCCCTCGTGCAGTTCGGCCACGATCCGCGCGGAGAACCAAGACCTATCGGACGCGTCGTGGTTTTTCTTGCCCCGGAGTATCGAGTTGATCATCCGACCGATGAACCGCTGACCATCCAGACATCGCCGCCCGATTCGCCCGGCACCGGCCGGGAAGATCTCGTAATCGCAAGGAGCGGGGCCGACTGGTAGCCGCCTACCCAGTCCGCACGGGCCGCTGCGCCGAGCCGGTGAATTGGTGACGATGCCACACACTTCGCCTTCGCGTGGGGGTTATTCCAGAGCGCCGGTGTAGAGCACGTCGTCGGCGACCTCGCGCAGTTTGCGGTTACTGCGCTGACTGGCCTCTCGCAACACCTCGAACGCTTGATCCTCGGTCAGGTTCATGCGGGTCATGATGATCCCGATCGCCGCACCGATACGCCGCGCATTAACGAGTGCTGCCTCCAAATGCGTGATCTGTTCCGTGGCTAGCTTCAGTTGGTCATCGCGGTTGAAGAGCGGGTCTAGATGGCAGATGAAGCTATGGACTGTGTTATCTGTGCGGGTTGAATCAGTGCTCATTAACTGAAGTCCCGTCTGGCGAGTTTCATCGGCATGGTCACTTACTCAGGGGCCTACCGCCGCCGACCAGTCATGACTGGTCGGCGGCGATAGGCCCGAAGATGGATGTCATTTTGAT
>JBDTCL010000077.1:0-2912 GCA_039923595.1 Antricoccus sp.
CGAAATGGGAATACTGTCGACTGGCACGTTGCTCGCGTTCGTGCTTTACCTCGATAATTTCTTCACTCCAATTCAGCAACTATCGCAAGTTTTCGATGGTTATCAGCAGGCTAATATCGCGCTCTCGCGGATTGGTGATCTGCTTGCCGCACCCACCTCGACGCCAGCAGCAGACCATCCGCTTGTGGTTACCGACCTTGAAGGTGCGGTACGCCTTAAGGACGTCGGTTTCGGTTATAACGCGCAGGTTGAGCCAGCATTAAAGAACGTCGATCTGCAGTTCAGCCCTGGCGAAACTGTCGCCGTCGTTGGCACCACAGGCGCGGGTAAGTCCACGCTCGTAAAGCTGATCGCTCGCTTTTATGACGTGACGAGCGGCCAGGTGCTAGTCGATGGACACGATATTCGATCGCTGGATCTGCCGAGCTATCGGCGACATATCGCCGTTGTGCCACAAGAGGCACACCTATTCAGTGGAACTATCCGCGACAATATCGCCTACGGCGCACCAGATTCTAGCGATCTTGAGGTCGAGGCGGCCGCGCGCGATGTAGGCGCGATCAGCGCTATTGCTGGTTTGTCAGGCGGCTTCATGCATCGAGTCGATGAGCGCGGCCGAAATCTCGCAGCCGGTGAGCGTCAGTTGATCTCCTTGGCTCGGGCCGAGTTGGTCAAACCCGAGGTCTTGCTGCTTGATGAGGCCACCGCGGCGTTGGATCCAGCCGCTGAGAATGCGGTCCTGGATGCGACCGATCGTGTCGCGCGAGGGCGCACGACTGTGGTCGTCGCCCATCGACTCACCACCGCTGCCAGAGCGGATCGGATCGTCGTGATGGAGCATGGTCGGGTAGCTGAGATTGGTAGCCACGATGAGTTGCTTGCCCGCGGCGGCGCGTATGCGCAGCTTTACGCAGGGCGGGAATGATCGCCATCGGACTGGCAAGATGCGAGCTAAATCTGATCGTCTGCGTCCGCGCTCATCAACTAGCTGTTAAGCCACAACAGCCGGCAACACCTCGCCAGCACGGCCACGTGCGATTACGTTCGCAAACTCATCCAACGGTGTCGGCTCATCGTTGATAATCGCCAGCATCGCGCCCGCGCGTAGTCCTTCAACAGGGATGTCAGCAGCCGGAAAGACCTGCAGCGACGAGCCGATCGTCAGCACTAGGTCCGAGTTACGGACCATCTCGATGGCTCGATCAACTGCGTCCGTCGGCATCTGTTGACCGAAGGAAATCGTTGCTGATTTGATTAATCCTCCGCACCTAGGACAGGTCGGCTCGTCAGCGCCTGCGTCGAGCTGCTCGAATGCCCACTCTGTTGATACGGTGAAGCCGCAGCCATTCGGTATTCCGTGCTCCGGTGCTTTGCCAATGCAAACCACCCGGCGTGCGGTGCCGTGAATTTCAATGACGTGGGTATTTCCTGCTTGCTGATGCAGGCCGTCGATATTTTGAGTAACGATTCCGATGAGCTTTCCGCGGCGTTGCAATTGCGCGAGCGCTGTATGGGCGGGGTTAGGCGCGGCGTGATGGGCGACGAACTCACGACGCATTGCCCACGAGCGAGCGCGCACTTCGGCGGAATCGACATATCGTTGGAAAGTGAATTCGCGTGGGTCGTAACGGGTCCAGAGTCCACCTGGCGACCGGAAGTCCGGAATACCGGACTCCGTCGAGATGCCCGCGCCAGTAAAGGCGACAATCTTGCTGCTGGCAGCTATTAGTTCGCCCAGCGCCGCTACGGTCATGCACCCGAGACTATCGCGTGGGTTTGAAAGTCACTTGCGAGCATTCCTAGGCGCAGGTGGCGAAATCGTTCAGATCCGATCGGTCGCAGGCTCGGCGCCGGTGTCGATGAGTGAGAGCGGCGATTTCATAACCACGAGTTGAGCACCGCGTGGGACTAAGATATTAATGAGCATCGGTCTAGTCCGAATTGCCGCTCGGCGAGAGCCGATGACTAAGTATGGTCGGAAAACTCGGAGGTGCACGATGAACTGGTGGCAATGGCTTCTGGTGGTTGTGGTGATCGTGCTATTGCTGGTGGGCGGGTTCGTCGCCATCCAGGCGCGTCGTCGACGCGGTGGGGTAATTGTGGATCCGGCGCGTTCACCGCGATCGCGGGGCGGTAAGGGCGCATGACACGGCTGATGCGCACATCTGAGTTGGAGAAGCGCCCGGTCGTCACGATGGGCGGTGAAGATATCGCGCAGATCAAGGATGTCGTCTACGCCGCTGGCGGCGGACAGGTCGGTGGTTTCACGCTCGCGGGCCGCGGGATCTTCGCTGGACCGTTGAAAAGTTCTCTGGCGTGGCGCTGCGTATCGGCTCTTGGTTCTGACGCTGTGATGATTACCGATGAAAGTGTGCTCGAGCCGACTGATGTCGTGCTGGACAGCTCAGCGGCGACTGGCGGATCTGGTGGCAATGTCCTGGGCTCGCAGGTATTAACCGATGGCGGCACCGACCTCGGCAAGGTCGTCGATGTCATCATCGAGGTTTCACAGGGCGGGGCACGCCAATGTGATGTCGTCGGCTATGAGATTGCGGCGTCGCCAGGGCTCGAGAGTAGCGGTACCAATGTGCTCATTCCGCTGCCTGACACTATTGCTGTCTCTGGCGAGCATCTGATCGTACCGGCAAGCGCGAAGGATTTTGTCAGTCATGACCTTGCTGGATTCGGCGCGGCAATCGAGCAGTTTCGCGCCCAGCTGGAGGCTGATCGATGATGCGTTTTAAAGAGTCCTCTGGTCGTAAGGTCGTCAGTTTGGCCAATGCCGAGAGCATTGGGCGGATTTCTCACTTTGTCATCGATGTGCCCACGCATCGGGTTTCTGCGGTGCGTCTGGACAAGACCGACGAAAAGCATCGGCAGTTTCTTACGTGGGAGTCGATTTCGGCATTCGG
>JBDTCL010000078.1:0-8922 GCA_039923595.1 Antricoccus sp.
CGGCCCGCCGCACACTCGCCGGCACCGAAGGCTCCCGGCGACTGCACGAATGATTGCCAACCACTTGGCGAGCATTAGAGTCGGCAATGGCTGTCACCTTGGCGTACGGCAGGATTTTAGCGAGTCCGGTTGCAGTGGGGCAGTGCCTACTAAAGCTCCTCGGCTACATTCGGTGAGTGGATAATCGTGACCTGACCATCGCTGTCGCTCAACCTCAGAACGCCGGCGCTGACCTAGCGGCGAATGTGGCAGCGCACGCGGCGGCAATCCGCTCGGCGCGTGCGCAGTTAATCATCTTTCCCGAACTTTCGTTGACGGGATACGATCTGGACCGAGCACCGGTGAATCCCCAGGACGCGCGGCTGCGACCGCTCGTCGATGCGTGCGCTGAGTGCGAGTCAACGGCGATTGTTGGTGCACCGATCGCAGTGCCTGGTGGCACCGGCATCGGCGCACTCGTTGTTGATCGCAACGGTATCTGGACCGGTTACATCAAGATGTCTCTGGGCGATTCTGAAGTCGATTACGTACAACCCGGTAGCTGGCCGGGGGTGATCAAAATCGGTCAGTGGCGGGTCGGGATCGGGATCTGCACAGACACCGAAAATCAAGAGCATCTCGATCGGACTAACGAGCAACGTATTGACCTTTATGTCGCGGGCCTCATCCATCAACCGGATGAGAGCGCTCAGATTGCCGCGCGCGCTCACCACATCGCGCTCGCCTATCGCATTCCCGTCGCCTTCGCGGCCGCAGCTGGTCCGATGGGTGCCCAGTTCGAACAAACCAGCGGCGGTTCGGTGATTTGCGCGGCGAACGGACAAAACCTCGTACAAGCTAGCGATCAGCCAGGAGAAATCCGGTCGACGACATTGACCGCCACGGCGGTCATGCGCGACGATCGGCAGCCCAGACCGGTGGTTCCCCGACCAGCAGTGAGCGTTATTCCGGTGCGCGACGGACCGAACGGACTGGAAGTGTTTGTCCAGCATCGCGTTCATACGATGGATTTCGCCGCCGGAGTGGTGGTTTTTCCCGGCGGCCGGATCGACCCAGTCGATGTAGCTAATCCGGCGGACGTTAGCGAACTCGATCTCGATGAGCTCGTGCAGGTGTGGGGCGATTCGACGTATGTACGCGAGGCTGCTGAACCGCGGCTCGCGGTGCGCGTGGTGTTGGCCACCGGTGCGCGAGAGATGCACGAAGAGACCGGCGTGCTTCTGCATCCTGAGCAGATGCTGCCGTGGGATGACTGGACGACGCCAGAGATTTCGCCGAAGCGATTCCAGGTGTATTTCCTGGTCGCACACATACCCCTAGGAGATCCGCGCACGCCACGAAATACGACGACAGAGGCGAAGTTGTCTGAGTGGTTACCGGTTGATGATCTGTTGCGTCGGAACGGTGCCGATTTGTCCCTGATGACGCCAACGAGAGTTATTTTGCAAGAACTGGCTGACTTTGGATCCGCTGCGGCCGTCCTCGGGGCGCATCCGATCATTACCCCGGTGCACCTTGACCGTGGGGGGTTGCGACCCAGGCAATCGCGCCGGACCACATCTTAAGCAGCTAGGTATCGCCGAGGCATCAATTTCCACACCTTCGCCGCAGTTTTTGGTGTGGAGGGTGATAGCTCGACCAGAAGACGTGAATCAACGTTCGCGACGCTGTGATTTAATCTGCTCCACGAGGATATCGCCATGGCCTGCATGCCGAGCAAGCTCAGCAATCAGGTGTTGGTAGATGAATCGCAACGACACCTCTGTGTGATGCCACGAAAACTGATCGTCCAGACGGCGCGTTTGTGCGACGACCCGAGAATGGGCGCAGGCAGCGAGGAACTGGTCGCGGATAGCAGAAACTGTGTCTGAGTCGTCGAGCTGAAAGCTTTCGTCTACTGAATCTACTAAGCCGACCGCACGGCGTGAAAGACCGGCTACGCGGGAGTGAAACCAGACCTTTTCGACAAAGATCGCGTGCTTGACTAGACCGAGCGGGGTAGTCAGTGACGTGACCAGTTGACGCCGAGCCTCCGAGTCAGTGAGGTCATCAAGCAGATGGGTGATCTCTGACCGCTGCCGGTCAAGCATGGCTTCAACTAGGCGCCGCTCATCTGCAACCTGAATATCCACGTTGGTGAGAGTACGCGACTGGTACTGGCTGGATCTGCGGATCGATGACGTTTATAAATCAACTGTCCTCAGCGATGATCGCGCGCAATCGTCCAACACAGTGGCGGGAGAATTGCGGCCAGGTCTGCCAGTAGTACGCTAGCCCAGCGATACCGACGAAGATAGACCACGCGCGTGCGCGGGACCAAGTCGGGTCAGCTAACTGCAGCACGTCCCGATACGACCCGCGGGCGACGGCTGGCAAATCCCAGATCGGAGCGTGTTCGGCGTCGGGCAGCCCGATCGAGAGACCTCCAAAATCGATCACGGCATGCAACCGACCCGCTCGCGCCAAAAGGTTCGCAGGCCGCAGATCGCCGTGCAGCCAAACTGCACATTCCTCTGATGGCGACAGGTTGAGTGCTTCGCTCCAGCAGCGCCGAAGTTGTCCGACGTCCAAATTCGGAACCAACCGGGCAGCCGCCGCAAAATGCTGATCAGCCTGTGCGGCAATTGCCTGCAGCGGTCCACCGCGATACCACTCCAGGCTTGCTCCTCGAGCGGCTCCCGCCAGGTCGATGGCGTGCAAACGTCGAACGAAAAGTGCCAAGTCAGCGCCGAACACAGACCAATCGAGTGTCTCCACGCCCAATGGATCGACACCGTCGATCCATTGATAGATTGCCCACGGCAGTCCAAATACCGGATCTGGCTGGCCAGCAAAGTGCGGCTGGGGAATGCGTATCGGCAGCTGGTCCGCCAGGCGCGGCAGCCAAATTTGCTCCTTCTGCAGTGCTTCGACCTGCTTGACCGAGCGGGGTAGTCGGACCACGAGCTCATCGCCGAGGCGGTACATCAGGTTGTCAGTGCCGCCGCCGACCGTCGATAAGGCAAGTTCGGCTAGATCGGGTCGCTGGGCCCGCAGAAGTTCTCGAACTATCGTCTCATCGACAATGATCTCGTTTTGGTGAAGTGCAATCACACAGCAACAAACGACCGCAGAAGAGTAACCATTCGAGAACGATATCTAGTCTCGGTCATGTGTGGGAAATTAATTCTGCCCATTGACTAGAATCACTGTGGGCAGTTGCCTGAAGATCTGACTTTCGACCGATTAGGTTCTGGAGGTACCGGTAATAGTGACGACGGAGGCACGACTGTGAGACTGAGTCACCGATGATCCGTCCGTTACGAGTCGCGCTGTTGTCTTACCGGTCCAAACCGCACTCCGGCGGACAAGGCATTTATGTCAGCAACCTTGCGCGCTCGCTCACTGAAATCGGTCATCAGGTCACCATTTTTTCCGGTCAGCCGTACCCCGAGCTAGACCCAGGTATCGAGCTAGTCAAAGTACCGAGCCTTGATCTTTACCGCGAGTCTGATCCTTTTCGCATCCCGCGACCACGCGAATTTCGTAGCCCGGTGGATGTATTGGAATTTTTGACTATGGCAACGGCGGGTTTTCCCGAGCCCACCACCTTTAGCCTGCGCGTGGCTGGTTTGTATCGGCGATTAGCGCAGTATGACGTCGTGCACGATAACCAGACCTTAGGTTGGGGATCGCTCGTGCTGCAGAACCGTGGCATCGCACTGGTGAGCACAATTCATCATCCGATCACGATGGATCGGCGATTGGATCTGCAGGCTGCCACCCACTGGCGGCGCAAGGTCACCCTGCATCGCTGGTATGGATTTTTGCGCATGCAACAACTGGTAGCCCGACGCCTGCAGCACATCATTACGGTATCCCAGGCGTCCGCGTTAGATATCGCACGTGATTTCGACGTCGATCCGGCCTGCATCGAAGTCGTTCCACTTGGCGTTCAACCGGAGGTTTTTGCTGAGCCAGACCGCGCGCGGGTCACTGGCCGCATCGTGGCCATGGCGAGCGCCGATAGCCCACTGAAGGGTGTCAGGACTTTGCTGGAAGCAATAGCAAAGCTGCGTACTGAACGGTCGGTTGAGCTGATTGTCGTTGGCCGCGCGACAACGGGTGGTCCCACTGCAACGCTGGTAGAAACTCTTGGTCTTGGCGATTCAGTGCGATTCGTTCATGGGCTCAGCGTCGATGACCTCGTCAACACGGTCGGAAGTGCGCAGATCGCCTGCGTGCCGTCATTGTATGAAGGGTTTTCATTGCCGACACTCGAGGCAATGTCGTGCGGCACACCATTGGTGGTCAGTGATGCCGGTGCGATCCCAGAGGTTGTAGGGGCGCCTGGGCTCTGCGCCGATATCGTCCCTGCCGGTGATCCAGATGCACTCGCGGCCGCACTGCGCTCACTGCTCGATGATCCGCATCGGCGAGCGCGGATGGGCGCAGCCGGAAGGCATCGCGCGCAAACCGGGTTCAGTTGGCGGACTGTCGCCGAAGCGACCACCGCCGTCTATGAACGGGCCATTCAAACGGCCCGAGGAAGCGAGTAACTACCGTTGCTAACGATTGACTTTGATCGACTCGGAGTGAAATCCGCTGAGTACGTCCTCGATGTGGGCTGCGGCGCTGGACGACACGCTTTCGAGCTTTATCGGCGCGGCACGCGAGTTGTGGCCCTTGATCGTGATGTCGCAGAACTCAAGGCAGTGGCCGGAATGTTTGCTGCGATGCAACTCGAGGGCGAAGTGCCCGATGACGCCTCGGCAACTGCGATTGAAGGCGATGCTTTGGCGCTACCGTTTCCGGATGGCTCGTTCGATCGCGTAATCGCCTCGGAGATCCTCGAACATATTCCCGCCGATGAGGCAGCGATCGCCGAACTGGTGCGCGTCTTGCGACCCGGCGGGACATTGGCCATTACGGTCCCGAGGTGGCTACCTGAAAAGATTTGTTGGATGCTTTCTGATGTATATCACCAAAACGAGGGCGGTCATGTCCGCATCTATCGTGCCGATGAGCTCAGTGCCAAGGCGCGATCTGCAGGGTTGATTGCGCAAGGGAGTGCGCACGCGCACGCGCTGCATTCACCGTACTGGTGGCTCAAGTGTGCGGTGGGTGTCGACAAAGACAAGAATCCGCTGGTGCGTGCCTATCACCAGATCTTGGTATGGGACATGATGAAAGCTCCCGCGCTCACCAGGCGCACCGAACAGCTGCTCAATCCACTCTTGGGCAAAAGCGTGGTTCTGTACTTCCGGAAGGTTGGCGAACCGGCACGATTGGAAACGCCGAAATTAACGCTGTGACTTGTTCGGATCTGCCGAGCCATCACGATCTTGCCGCATCGGCGTCGTATATCGCTTCGTGCCAAGATATTACTGGGGCGATCGCGTGGGAGCGCGATGGCAAAGTCGATGTGTGGGACCACGTCGAGTGCGCGATGGCGCTCGCTGTCACGGGTGATTTTGGAGCCAGCGATGCTGCCTATGACTGGCTCGCGAACAACCAGCGACCGGACGGCACTTGGCCAATGCATCTGCAAGCGGGACTTGTGCGCGATGCCGGGGCGGACTCCAATCAGTGCGCTTACGTCGCGGTTGGGATGTGGCATCACTGGCTGATACATCGAGATCTTGTCGCGATCGAGCGGTGGTGGCCAACGGTACGGGACGCACTCGACGCGGTGGTGGCGATGCAGCTGCCGTTTGGCGGAATGGCGTGGGCGCGCAGTTTCGAGGGCGAGTGCTGGCCCACGGCGTTGGTCGCAGGATCCGCGAGCATCTGGCACAGCCTGAACGCCGGATTGCTTTTGGCCGACCTAGTGAGCGATGCCGCTTCAGTTACTGATCGTTGGAGCGCCGCGGCACAGACACTTCGATGCGCGTTGCGGACCAATGAGGACGCGTTCGAGACCAAGGATCGATACTCAATGGATTGGTATTACCCGGTGTTGAGCGGCGCGCTGACTGGGTCAGCGGCACGAGCCCGACTCACCGGTCGATGGGATGACTTTGTGGTGCCGGGGCTCGGGATTCGCTGTGTCGATGACCATCCGTGGGTTACGGGTGCCGAAACGTGCGAATTGGCACTAGCCCTGGAGTCGCTAGGCGATAAAGGAACTGCCAGCCAGCTGGTGATCGATATGCAACATTTACGAGATGACGACGGCTCGTACCACACCGGGCTGGTGTTCACCGATCAGAAACGGTGGCCAATCGAGCGCTCCTCGTGGACGGCGGCTGCGGTCATTCTCGCCGTCGACGCGATCATCGATCACACTGATGGAGCCGGGATATTTCGGCTCAGTTGACTTGATCGCCAGCGTCGCCGATGATGCGCTGCAGAATGCGCATCGAACCGAGCGATCGAGTCTGTTGCCAATCTCCGCTCGCTAGTGCTCGCTGATAGCACCGGTATGGCGGCTGGCCACCTTCAGCGGGATTTGCGAAAACGTCATGAATGATCATCGACCCACCAGCTAACACCCATCGCCCGAAACCTTGGTAATCGTTTGTGACGTGCTCGTCAGTATGCCCGCCATCGATAAAAAGCAGTGCGAGTGGCGTTCGCCAGTATGCGGCAACTGTGGGGGCGCGACCGATGATGGCGATGACCTCTTCTTCGAGGCCCGCTTCGGTAATCGTCCGCCGGAAATAGGGCAACGTATCGATCCGGCCACTGCGCAGATCAACCAGGGATTGATCGTGGTATTGCCAACCAGGTTGGTTTTCCTCTGAACCGCGGTGATGATCGATGGTGAATACGACGCTTGCTACCTCACGCGCCGCCGCACCCAGATAAACCGCAGACTTGCCACACCAGGTCCCGATCTCTAGCCCCGGTCCATCCACCAGGCATCGCCGTGCTTCGTCAAATAGCAGAGCACCCTCATCATCGGGCATAAATCCACGGGCTACCCGCGCGAGTGTTAATAGCTCAGCAGCATTCTCATTGGTTCTGCGAGTTGGATTGAAGTCAGGCATAGCCAATAACGTACGCGACCGAGTGGCTCAGCTGAAATGACTTCAACACCGGCAGCTGCGGTTAACCTTAAGGCCACAGCCGGTCAGTTAATTGTCACGAACGGAGAACCCTCAAGCATGGCGAGAAAGCCCGATAGTAAGCCTTCAGCTACGTCCGCTGCGGATAGCCACGATTTGATTCGGGTGTATGGCGCACGGGTGAATAACCTTAAGGACATCAGTGTTGAGTTGCCTAAGCGGCGGCTCACCGTTTTCACTGGAGTTTCAGGTTCAGGCAAGAGCTCGCTGGTGTTCAGTACCATCGCCGCGGAGTCGCAACGGCTCATCAACGAAACTTATAGCGCTTTTTTGCAGGGCTTTATGCCATCGCTTGCCCGACCTGAGGTCGACATCCTCGACGGCTTGACCACTGCGATTATTGTCGATCAGCAACGGATGGGCGGCGATCCACGCTCGACGGTGGGCACCGCGACTGACGCCAATGCAATGTTGCGAATCCTATTTAGTCGGGTTGGCAAACCGCACATTGGCTCGCCGCAGGCATTCTCGTTCAATGTGGCCTCGATCAGCGGTGCTGGTGCGGTCACTCTCGAGCGTGGCGGACACAAGGTAAAGGAACGCCGCAGCTTTAATATCACCGGTGGTATGTGCCCACGCTGTGAAGGACGCGGTTCCGTCACAGATTTTGATCTGACCGCGTTGTATGACGACGCCAAATCTCTTAACGATGGTGCACTGAGCATCCCCGGCTATAGCGTCGATGGCTGGTATGGCCGGATCTTTCGGGGCTGCGGCTTTTTCGATCCGGATAAGCCGATTAGCAAGTTCACTAAGAAGCAGCTAACTGATCTGCTCTATAAAGAACCCACCAAGATCAAGGTTGATGGCATCAACCTGACCTATGAGGGGTTGATCCCCAAGATCACAAAGTCGATGCTGTCAAAAGACAAAGAGTCACTGCAACCGCATATTCGCGCGTTTGTGGAGCAGGCGATCACTTTCACTCTGTGCCCCGACTGCAGCGGTACCCGGCTTAGCGAGCAGGCACGATCTGCGAAGATCGGCGGCATCAATATTGCCGATGCGTGCTCAATGCAGATCAGCGATCTGGCCGAATGGGTGGGTGGGCTGAGTGAACCATCAGTCGCGCCATTGCGAAAAGCGCTCGGCGCCACATTAGATTCATTCGTCGAGATCGGACTGGGCTATCTGAGTTTGGATCGGCCCGCTGGCACCCTATCGGGGGGTGAAGCCCAACGTACCAAGATGATCCGGCATTTAGGCTCGGCGCTGACCGATGTGACGTATGTTTTTGACGAACCAACCATTGGGTTACACCCGCATGACATTGCGCGGATGAATGAGTTGTTGTTGAGGTTGCGCGATAAGGGGAACACTGTCCTGGTCGTCGAACACAAACCCGAGATGATCGCGATTGCTGATCATGTGGTCGATTTGGGTCCGCGCGCCGGGATCGATGGCGGCGAGGTGATGTTTGAGGGAACGGTGGACGGACTGCGCTCCAGCGACACGTTGACCGGTCGTCATCTTGATGATCGCGCCTCGTTGAAGGCCGTAGTCCGACACTCGTCCAGGACGCTGGAGATTCGTGCAGCTGACGCGCACAACTTGCGCGACGTCGATGTCGATATCCCGCTTGGGATATTGGTCGTCCTCACCGGAGTCGCCGGTTCTGGCAAAAGCTCATTGATCAACGGATCTGTCGCAGGGCGTGATGAAGTCGTGTCCATCGATCAAGCTGGGATCAAAGGTTCCCGCCGAAGCAACCCAGCGACCTATACCGGGATGCTGGAACCGATTCGTAAGGCCTTCGCCAAGGCCAACAGCGTTAAGCCAGCCTTGTTCAGCTCGAACTCTGAAGGTGCTTGCCCGACGTGCAACGGTGCGGGAGTGATTTATACCGACCTGGCGATGATGGCCGGTGTCGCAT
>JBDTCL010000079.1:0-7012 GCA_039923595.1 Antricoccus sp.
ACTGGCCTGCACGAGACATGTGCTTCGCGTTCTGATTTCTGCAGTCGCCGTACGGCGGTCTCGGGATCGGCTTGCTGGCAGAACCGGACGGTGCGGCCTTCAGCCTGTCGGGTTGTCAACCCAGCGAGTTGTGAGGAGATTTCGCGATCCAATCTGGCAGCGTCATCGGCGGTCAGGGAGTGCGCGGCTTTCGCGACCGACAGTGCGGTGTACTCACTGGTGGCACCTGAGGCCAACACCCTCAGCACGCCAGGGAGATCGTGCACCAAGCGGCGGTACGCCGAGAGTCGCCTCGACATTGACGCTGGCGAGCACCGGTGTGCGAGAGCGAGTTCGCAGGTCGTACTGCGCTGCTGCTTCTCGACTGACTGGTGACTCGCCTGAGATTCCGCGACTCGATCGACCGCGAAGACTGCTGACGCACGAGCTAACGCTGCGCCGCATGCTGCTTGCAGAGCCCGCAATCTCTCGATCGAATCGATCTGCGCAGACCGCTCACCCACACCAGACAGCGAGCCGACTAACGCGAGTGCGTCGTCTAGATCACTGAGGATGCCGGGAGTTACGTCCATAGCCTCAATATTACTCGAACGTGAGTTCGATCACAAGAGCTTACACAAAAAACTTTGCTTATATCTCTGCGATCTAACTCATTTGGTATAGGCCGCTGTCGACACCCGATACCGGTCCAGTCGAGAAGATTTCCGTCGAGGACGAGATCGACTGAGCAATCCCGAAGGACAAGACGATCGAGACCCCGAGCGCTCGGATTGAGTCTCAAGTCACCTCAAGCGACTTGGCTCAGCGCGACCCTAGTTGGGTGGTCAGACGCCGACTCAGGAAAATTAACCTAATCGGGCACTCCGCTATCGACTACTGATTGCCCGCGAGACGGAACCGAGCGAGCGCTTCTTGGGCTTGGCCGATGAAGTGCATCCGCACCTGAACGGTGTACCGATCGGCAGCAAGCGTTTGCTGACTCGCGAAGTCACGCTGCCCACGTGTCGCCGCTTGCGCCATATAACCGAATAGCGCGCCCCAAGCAGCTCCAATTGCAGCCGAACCAATCACGACAAGCGCCCAGTTCTGAGTCGTGAAAAGCCCGAATAACAGACCGATGAACAAGCCGAACCACAGCCCGCTGACAGCGCCAGCACCAGCGGCCTTGCCCTTGGTCATCCGGCCGACAACTTGCTCCACTGTATGCAGACCGCTGCCGACGATCTGTACATTTTCGACGGGGAAACCGGCGTCGGATAGATAATCAACCAGCTTCTGCGCCGCGTGATAGTCCGGATATTCGGCTAATGCCGCGTGACCAGTGGTGTCGATCTCACGCCGGGGATTGTTGGGGTTGTTGCCTGCGGGCTGCATCGGATCTCCCTTAAGTGTTGTTTAATGCTCTTAGGTCCTAACGCATCGCGAGTGGCCTCTGTTCCAACAAAATCCGTTGACTCACGGCGTTATCAGGAAAGTATCCACGGATTCTCGCCGACCATGAGGTCGGTCGCGAGTGCCGAAGCAGCGCGTTGGCCAGCCGCAGCTCCAGCTAACACCGACGGGAGAGGCATGGGCAGCGCAGGAACGTGAGCGAGATCGCCGGCCGCGTACACGCCGGTCATGCTGGTGCGGCCCATGTCATCGATACGGATCGCACCCGAGGGAAGCATCTCCAGGCCAAGTTTCTCAGCAAACGGTGCCGCCTGCACCTGCTCGGGCGTCAAGAAGATACTGGCAACCTGTACGTCATCTGTCCCGTCGAGATGGACTACGACCTCGCCTCCTGCAGACCGCTCGAATCCCACGACCGACTCCTCGCGGAGCACGACGCCGCGCGCAGTCAATGAATCCCGTTTGGCAGGCGAAAGTTCCTCGCGATCAGCGAAGATGGTTATCTTGTCGGCAATCGACTCGAGCAGGATCGACACATGCGGCCCGGCCACCGCCCCGAGGACTCCTAGGTGTTGGCCTCGGTATTCATAGCCATGGCAGAACGGGCATTGCGCCGCGAGGTTGCCCCACAATGGCGCCAGGCCGGGCTTTTCGGGAAGGATATCGGCCATACCGGTGGCTAGGATGAGGCAGCGGGCGCGAGGAACGTCGCCGCCGGACAAAGCCACCGAGAACTCGCCCTCGCCCACAGCGATGTCTTCAGCCCGGATGAAACGCACGTCAACGGTGTCGTAGTTCGTTAACTCACTGAGGGCCTGCTTGCGTAGGTTTGCTGGTGAGTCGCCGTCATGAGTGATGAAATTGTGCATGTGGGCGACGGCCTTGTTACGGTATTCGCCGGAGTCAAGCAAGACAACGGAACGGCGGATGCGAGCAAGAGTCAATGCGGCCTGCAGACCGGTCGCGCCGCCACCGATAATTACGGCATCGATCAGGGATTCAGAGTTGTGTTGTTGTGTCATGGCGCAAGCTTGTGACTTAATGTCAACATGAAGTCAAGTCGTGGTCTGAGCTCCATCGGTGACGTCGCCCACAAGTTCGGACTGGATACCCACGTGCTCAGGCACTGGGAGTCAGTCGGACTTCTAAGCCCCGCTCGCGATAGCGCCGACCGGCGTCTCTATAGCGAATCAGACATTGTGCGGGTCGCCGTGATCGTTCGCAACAAAGCCGCCGGGATGTCGTTGCTTCAGATCGCCGTGCTCCTCGATGCCGATTCATATCAGCGACACAAGATCCTTGCTGGGCACATCGCAGATCTTGACCACCGGATGGAAGAAATGCGTTTATCGCGCGAGATGACCTATCACTCACTGCATTGCGAACAGCATGACATCGTCAATTGCCCCCGCTTCCGCGCATCGCTTGAGGACCTTTTGGTCTAGCGTGCTTCACCGGCTAAGCCAGTTGAGGCCGCATCGAGACAGTGTGGATGCGCACGTGAGAGGAGACTGTTCGAATGGAACCGTTGCGTCACCCCGTGAATGCCGCGCGCGACTTCGCCTATGACATCACGCATGATTACGCGCCGCGGACTGCCCGCCGATCCAAACTCTCCCTAGCCAAGCGGTTCACGCGGCTACGAAGTCGACTGTTCTTCATCGTTCAGTGTTCGGTGAGCGCTGGACTCGCTTGGTATATCAGTAAAGATGTGCTCGGCCATCCCGCACCTTATCTCGCTCCGGTGGGCGCGGTGGTGAGTCTCGGACTGACCTTCGGCCAGCGTTATCGCCGCATTGTGGAGGTGACCGTCGGCGTCGCCCTCGGGGTGCTGATCGGGAGCATCTTCGCCACCGTATTCGGCAACGGTGTCTGGCAAATCACCGTTGTGGCGATGCTCGCGATGGCGGTCGCCGCTTTGCTCGGCGCCGGCGCACTGATGTCCACCCAGGCGGCACTCCAGGCGATCGTCGTCGTCACTCTCATTGCGCATCCGGGGATCGGCGGTTTTGATCGTTGGCTCGATGCGGTGGTCGGTACCTCGATCGCATTTCTCGCCGCCACCATCGTGCCGATCTCACCGATCGGCAAACCGCGCGATCTCGCCCGAACCATTCTGACCAAAATCGGTGAGCTCCTCGGTGAATCCGCGAAGGCCTATAGAGACCAAGATTCCGCACTAGCGATCGCGACACTCAAGCGTGCCCGAGCCTCAGAATCCGATCTCGATGCGTTCACCGACGCTAACAACGATGGCCTCGCGGTCGTCCGGCATTCGCCCTTCCGTCGCCGCAACGCGCCAGCGATCCAGGAAATCGCGGCACTGAGCGGTCCGCTCGACCGCGCGGTTCGTAACACCCGCGTGCTCGTTCGGCGTATCGGTACCGCACTCTGGCGCAAGGAGATCATCGACCTGCCGACCATTCTGGTGCTCGCCGAACTTGCCGTTATTGTCCGACAGATGGGTGACATTCTCGGCAACGATGAAGGCGCCGTCACGCTACGTCCGCAACTGGTCGAGATCGCGAACTCAAGCAACGATCTGCAGATAGGCACCTCGCTGTCATCGGCGGTAGTGATCGCTCAGATGCGCTCGATCGTGGTCGATTTACTCGAGTTGACGGGGCTCTCGTACGAACAGGCGCGCAAACAGATTGTCGGCTACGAGACGGAAAATCCGATGATGCCTGACCCACACGATGCAAGTACTGACTAGATCCAGGCCATAGGTCGATAGAGTGGAGGGATGACTCACTACACCGTGATCGGCGCTGGCATCGTGGGATTGGCGACAGCTAAAGCCCTGCAAGAGGCCGATCCGAACGCGACGATCGTCATCGTCGAAAAGGAATCGCGGGTTGCGGTGCACCAGACCGGCCACAACTCCGGCGTCATTCATTCCGGCATCTATTACAAGCCGGGCTCGCAAAAGGCGCTCATGTGCCGCGCTGGAGCCGCATCAATGATCGAATTCGCGCAGCAGAACGGCATCGGCTTTGAAAAGACCGGCAAGCTGATCGTCGCCACCGACACCTCAGAGATTCCCCGGATGGAAGCGATTCATCAGCGCGGCCTCGATAACGGCATCCCGGTACACCGCATCAGCGCCGCCGAAGCGCTCGATTATGAGCCGCACGTCAGCGCGGTCGCCGCGCTGCGCGTCGATAGTACGGCGATCGTGGACTTCGTCGGCGTCTGCGAAGTACTACTCACGCAGGTTCAGCAGCACGGTGCCGACGTGCGCTTCAACTGCCCAGTCACCGGCATGCATCACGTTAACGACACGACAGTCATTCAGACCCCCAATGGACCGATCATCACCGATGTGGTGATTTCCTGCGCTGGTCTGCAGGCAGATCGCATAGCTGCTCTGGATCAGCCCGATGGCATGTCTGATTACCGAGTCGTTCCCTTCCGCGGCGAATACTTTGAACTTGCGAAGGACAGGGAGCATCTCGTCAAAGGATTGATCTATCCGGTGCCTGACCCAGAACTGCCGTTCCTCGGTGTGCACTTGACCAAGATGGTGCGTGGGGGAGTGCATGCTGGTCCGAATGCCGTGCTGGCCCTTGCCCGCGAAGGCTACGACTGGAAAACGATCAAACCTCGAGACATCGCGGGGTCGCTGGCATATCCAGGATTCTGGCGGCTGGCGCGTGCCAACGTCAAGACTGGGTTCGATGAGATACTGCGGTCAGTGTCGCGCAAACGATTCGCGCAAAGTCTCGCTCGATTAGTGCCCGAGATCGGCGAGCACGACATCGTCGCCTCGCCGGCGGGCGTTCGCGCGCAACTGGTCAAGCGCGATGGCAGCATCGTGGACGATTTTATGATCTTGCAGCAGGGCCGCAATGTGCACGTTCTCAACGCGCCGTCACCGGCGGCCACCGCGTCGTTAGAGATCGGGCGGCATATCGCCGCGCGCGCCGCCGGCAACGTCCGGGTGTAATGCTTCGAGCACCTGCTCATGTAGGTGTCTGTTCGTGGCGACTGCGGACAACTCGGTCAGTGGGTCGCCACCATTGACACCGGTCACGCGCCCGCCAGCCTCACGTACGATCGGCAACAATGCCGCAATATCCCATAAGTTGAGCTCCGGTTCGGCAGCGATATCAACAGCGCCCTCGGCCAGCAGCATATAGTTCCAGAAATCGCCATAGCCGCGAGTACGCCAGCAGGTGAGCATGAGCGACAAGAACGGCTCGAACAATCCACGCTCGCCCCAACCGCCGAGGCTTGAATAGGACAAACTTGCATCCGGCACGTCTGCGACCGTCGAGACGTGGATCGCGTTCGCCGCCGACAGGCTGCGCCCGCTCCAGGCGCCCGATCCAGTGGCTGCCCACCAGCGCTTCTGCAAGGCGGGGGCCGATACCAATCCGGCGACCACGTCATCGCCATCCATCAGGCCGATGAGTGTTGCCCAGACAGGTACGCCACGCACAAAATTTTTGGTGCCATCGATTGGGTCGATTACCCACCGCCGCTGACCATGACCGGTCGTGCCGCGCTCCTCACCGATCACGCTATCGCGCGAACGATGCCGCCCTAGCAATGCGCGCACTAGGTCCTCCGCAGCCCGATCCACATCGGTCACTGGCGTTAAATCAGGCTTGGTCTCGACCGTGAAATCCATCGACTTAAACTTCGCCATCGTCAGTGCATCAACTTGGTCAGCGATCACATGCGCCAGACGCAAGTCGTCAAGATAATCAGCAGGCATAGCTCTCACGCTACCGGTCAAGATCCTCAGACCAGCCCAACCGCGACGCAAGTAACCGCCGCAAAGAGGCGAGACGGCTAGCCGGGGCGTGACCGTCAGCAATCCATCGATCCAGCGCACAATCGGGTTCGTCACTCATATGCGTACACCCCGTGGGGCAGCCCTCAGCCCCCTCGGCAAGGTCGGCAAAGGCACCGACAACCTGGTCGGTGGTCACATGTGCCAATCCGAGGGAACGGACGCCGGGGGTGTCAATGACGAAACCGCCCGCAGGCAATCGAAGCGCGACCGCTGAGGACGATGTGTGACGGCCTTTGCCGGTCAAATCGGCCACGTCACCCGTCGCGCGCTGCGCTTCTGGAACGAGTTGATTAACCAACGTGGACTTGCCGACCCCCGAGTGCCCAAAGAGCACTGAGACTCGGCCGCGTAAAAACTCGGCGATCTCATCGACCGGCTCAGCCATGCCATGGGTGATCACCTCGACATCGAGATCGCGGTACGGGGCCACAAATTCGGTGGGATCGATCAAGTCGGTCTT
Source organism: Antricoccus sp. (assembly GCA_039923595.1). Taxonomy (GTDB): domain Bacteria; phylum Actinomycetota; class Actinomycetes; order Mycobacteriales; family Antricoccaceae; genus Antricoccus. The sequence continues at coordinate 6,657 of JBDTCL010000079.1, forward strand.
TGTCATACACAGCACCGGCCGCAGATGTCCCGCATAGGCCGCAACAAGCGCTCGATCAATAAAACCATACCGCGGCGTCGGATTCGTCGCGGCACACACGACGACCAGATCCGCTGCATTTGCCACGATTACTCGTTCGATCCGATCAGCACTCGTATCGTCCGCCGATCGCCGCAGTTCCGACCCGCGTGGATTGATCCGCACTATTCTTGCCATCGAGCCGATTGATCCGGTGGCATCACCAACAATCGCCACCGAGTCGCCAACCACGACCGACTTGCGCCCAAGCTCCCGGGCACGCATGGCGGTGATGGTGCGCTCAGCGCTGTGGTCGAGATCCACAATGCAGGTATATC
>JBDTCL010000080.1:0-13436 GCA_039923595.1 Antricoccus sp.
CGTTACGCACTGCTTGCGCTCGCCGTTCTCGCGACGATCGTGTTGTACATCCAGTTGTACGCCGTCGGCGGCGTTTCGACGCTGCTATCGGTCCAGCTACACATGTCATTCATCTTCCTCGTCACGATGCTCGCGATCGCGAACCTGATCGGCGCGTTCGGCTCGCTCGCCGCCGGTATCGGTGACCGCCTCGGACGGGCGAATATGGTTATCTGGGGATTGCTGGTGATCGGTGTCCTGACCGCATTCGTCGTACCGTTGATCACTGACCGATGGTGGCTCGGTGTGGCGCTATCGATAATCGGGTTCATCGAAGGAATGCTGCTAGTCGCGACCCCCGCACTAGTCCGCGACTTCAGTCCGCAAGTCGGCCGCGCAGCTGCCATGGGCATCTGGAACGTCGGTCCGGTCGCCGGGTCCCTGATCGTTGCTATTGTCGCGTCCGCGACGCTTCAACATTTCAACAACAGCTGGACGAGCCAGTTCCGGATTGCTGGCATCGTGGGCCTGATCATGTTCGTGATCGCACTGTTGTTCATGAAGGAACTTTCCCCGCGACTGCGAGACCAGCTGATGGTGGATTCCAGTGACCGCGATCTCATTGAGGCGCGTGCCGCCGGCGCTGGAGTCGAAGCTGACCTCCACAAGCCGTTCAAGCAGTTGCTGCATCTCGACATCGTCGGACCGTCGATCGGTTTCGGAACGCTACTACTGCTGTACTTCACGCTAGTCGGGTTCTCGCCGGTGCTGTACGCGACTGCCTTCCACTTCAACGCAAGTCAATCGAACGGTGTCGCCGCCTGGGCCTGGGGTGCGAATGTCGTCGTCACCGTCGTCGTTGGTTTCTTCTTCGATTGGAGTCAGGTGCGCAAACCGTGGATGATGGTTGGAGGCGTCCTGACAATTATCTTCGAGTTGATCCTGCTGTTCAACCTGGGTAATGCGCTCAGCTTCACCCAATTGTCGATCATCACCGCCTGCATGTCGGGTTCGTTCGGTTTCGCGGCGGTCGCCTTCTATGCCGGCTTCACCGAGACGATCGAGGCACGCAATCCCGCCTTGATGGCGACCGGTCTCGCGATCTGGGGCTGGATCATCCGTTTCATCGCGTTCCTGTCGTTCCTGCTCATCCCGCACATCGTCACGTCGGCGACGACGCTGCTCGAAGGCAAGACCCAGACCGCAGCGTTCAAAGCCGCCACAACCGATGTATACGGCGAATGGAAGACCTGGTTATGGATATGCGTCGCGGGGGTCGTGGTTTTCATGCTCACCGTGCCGCTGCACCGCGGACCGTGGAGCCCTCGTAAGGCGAGGGAATTACGCGCCGAGCACGATCGCATTTCGGCCGAGGAACTCAGCCGGCTACGGGACACATCCGCAGCGTAGCCAGACTGCCACAGGCCATCGGGTACCGCCGATCGATTGATCGGCGGTACCCGATGGCCTTATCGGGATCAATGTTTGATCGAATGATTGCCTGTTCAAGGGCGATCCACTGACCCCGAGGAAGGGAATGGCGATGGCCGAGGTAGTTCTTTTCCATCACGCATTAGGAGTGACGGCGGGAATCGAGCACTTCGCTGATATGTTGCGGCGAGCCCACCACATAGTCCATACCCCGGATCTATTTGGGGGGCGCAGATTCGACAGCATTGCGCAGGGCATGAGCTTCATCGAGGAGACTGGCTTCGAGAATCTCATCGACGGGGGTGTCCACGCAGCGGAACAGCTTTCGCCTGATGTCGTGTATGCCGGATTCTCTTTCGGCGCGATGCCAGCTCAGAAGCTCGCGCAGACCCGAGCCGGCGCGCGCGGCGCTTTGCTGTTCTACTCGTGCGCACCCACCGCATTCTTCGGGCCGTGGCCGGTTGGATTACCGGTCCAGATTCACGGTGCGGACGCCGATCCATACTTCGTCGGAGAGGGTGATCTCGAAGCCGCGCGAGAACTCGTTGAGCAGACCGAAAGTGCAGAACTATTCCTTTATCCGGGCGATCAGCACCTCTTCGCTGACAACTCACTACCATCCTACGATCCGGCGGCGGCGACGTTGCTGATGAAGCGGGTCCTGGACTTCCTCGCCGAACGCTGACCTATCCGGTCCTCATGCCGTCCAACGGCTAGGCGAAAGTAACGCTCGTCGAGGCAAAGCGCGGCATCTGCATCTGGCTTGGCTAATTTCACCGCGCCACTTTCGTCTGCTGAGTCGACAGTCGGGCGACCAAATATGTTGTCGGAACTTTTGGCTGCTCTCATCGCTAAGGCTCATGGATTGCCAAAAGCCACCTCGATGATGGCGTAAGTTGACTCAGAGCCAACAGATCACTAGGACAGGAGCACACCGTGACTGAGGATCGAGCCGCGAAGTCAGGGCCGCTGGGTGGCATCACTGTGATCGACTTGACCCGCGCCCTGGCGGGACCGCATGCCGGGATGATGTTAGGCGACATGGGCGCTCGCGTGATCAAGATCGAGACTCCCGGTCGCGGTGATGACACTCGCGGTTGGGGGCCGCCCTTCGTGGGGCCGAACGACGACATCGCCACGTACTACCTGTCGTGCAACCGCAACAAAGAGTCGATCACGCTCGATCTAAAGTCCGTCGACGGCGTCGACGTGTTGACTCGGTTGGTCGCCAAGGCCGATGTGGTGATGGAGAACTTTCGGACCGGTGTGATGGATCGTCTCGGATTTTCAGTGGAACGGTTGCACGAGATCAATCCCCGGCTGGTCATTCTGTCGGTGACAGGTTTCGGACACGATGGGCCGCAGGGCGGGCGCGCGGGTTACGACCAGATCGCCCAAGGTGAGGCCGGGCTGATGTCGCTCACCGGTCCCGATCCCGACACCCCAACCAAAGTGGGCGTCCCGATTGCCGACGTGCTGGCCGGAATGTACGGCGCATATGGTGTCGTCAATGCGCTATATGAACGCGAGCGCACCGGCCGCGGAAAGGTCGTCCGCACCTCCCTGTTAGCGGCGGTCGTCGGGGTACATGCCTTCCAGGGCACCCGATGGACCGTGGGCCGGGATCTGCCGGTCGCTGAAGGTCCGCACCATCCGTCAGTCGCTCCGTACGGCTTGTTTCGATCCGCTGATGGGATTGTCCAGATATCGGTCGGATCGGAATCGATCTGGGCGAAATTTGCCCCCGCATTTGGACTCGACGCACTCGACGCGCGGTATGCCACTAACGCCGATCGCGTACGGAACACTCACGATTTGCGCAGTGCGGTCAACGACGCTTTCGGCGCATACTCCACAGAGGAGTTGCTCGACAAACTCAACGCTATCGGTATCCCGTGCGGCGAGGTGAAGAACTTGGAACAGGTATATGCCTGGGATCAAGTGCGTTCTCAAGGCTTGGTTGTCGAAGTCGATCATCCGGTCCTCGGTCCGATCGAGCTTCCCGGCCCTCCGGTGCGACTTTTCGATGATGGCGTCGAATGGAAACGGGAGCACACTGCACCACCGGAGCTCGGTGCCGACAACGATTCCGTCCGCGCGTGGCTCGCGGAATAACTCGCGCAACTCGTTACTGCAGTTATCCAGCGACGTCGTGGCGCGGGTCGGTGCACCGATTACGCGAGATGACAGCAGCCAGTCACCTTGCTGACTCTGGACATCGCGCTGGCAACGGGTTTAAATGAGGCCAAGTCGATTCGATTAATTCTATAAAGCGGGGGATGCAATGACGCAGCAGATCGATGACGTGTTGGTTCAGGCGGTCGAATCGGGCGCCGTGCCTGGTGTGGTTGCGGTCGCGGCCAACCGTGACGGCAAGTTCTACGAAGGCTCTGCTGGTGTGCACACCGCTGGAGGAAATCGGCCGATCGATGCCGATACGCCATTTCGGATTATGTCGATGACCAAAATGGTTGCCACCGTCGTCGCGCTGCAACAAGTGCACAAAGGCAACCTCGATTTCAACGCACCGGTGGAACAGTACTGTCCCCAGTTCGCCGATCTGCATGTACTTACCGGATTCGACGGCGACACACCGCAACTGCGCGAGCCGAAAACGAAAGCTACCGTGGGCCAGTTGGCCAGCCATACCGGCGGATTGGCCTACTGGTTTTGGAACGACAAAATCAGCAAATGGGAAACGCTGACCGGCACCCCCAATGTGCTCTCTGGCACGAAAGCAATTTTCAACGCGCCGCTGGTCCACGACCCCGGAACGGCTGTGGAGTACGGCATCAATATCGACTGGCTAGGCCAAGTGATCGAGGCGGTATCGGGGAGCACGCTTCCGGACGCGATTGCCGAGGGAGTGGCTGGCCCACTCGGTCTGCACTCGATGACGTACCAGCCCGATGATGCCGAGCGCGCGGCGACTGTGCCGATCCATGTACGCGGCGAAGACGGCGCTTTTGTCGCCACCGATGTCGATCATCCCGTAACTCCAGAATACTGGCCGGGCGGGCATGGCCTGTTTTGTACACCGAACGATTACCTGCGATTCGAGCAAATGCTGCTCGCTGGTGGCACCCTGGACGGCATCGAGATTCTGCCCGAGTCGCTCGTCCGCGACGCGTTCACCAACCATGTTGGCGCTCTAGAGTTCCCGGCGCACATCACTGCGGTTGATCCTGGATCGTCCGCGGACTTCAACGCAGGGCCGGGGCTGAAATTCGGCTGGGGGCTGCTGCTGAACCCCACAGACTCACCAAACGGTCGAGCCGCAGGCAGCGGAGCATGGGCGGGACTGTGCAATACGCACTTCTGGATCGATCCCAAAACTGGGATTGCTGCATCGATCTATTCCCAGACTTTGCCATTCGTGGACCCGCCAGCATATGCGATGTATGAAGCTTTCGAGCGCGCTTTGTATGACTCATTGAGCTGACTATCCCCGACTAGTCACGTCCCGTTTGATACTGATCCAGGTGGATCGCATCGTGCAAAGGTCGTTTCTGGCGCCAGCTGAATCGTTCTAAGTCCGGGATCTCCTGCAGGTGTGAGACCGGACCGACGCACAGCCAGGCGATTGGCCGTACCGATTTCGGGATGTCGGGTAACTCCTGCAGGAAGTTTTCACAATAGAACGAGACCCATCCGACACCGAGCGATTTCGCGTGGCAGCCAGCCACAGGTTTTGAATGCTCAGGCAGACCGAGTACAGCCCCGAATCGGCGATCGCGTGCCGCCCAAGGACATGCGGTCCGCCTCGGGCAGCGTCATAAGTCGTGACGATGCCCAGCGTCGACTCGATGATTCCTTCGACCTTGATGCGCGCAAAAGTCTCACGACGCGAAGCATCGGGACTTGCATCGAACAGCGCGCGCTTTGCATCGGCTGACATGCCTGTCCGGATCGTTCGTATTCGGTGTCCGTGCGCGTGCGCCCGCGATAATGCCTGGCGGGGCGCCTGATGAATCTCGATGGTGGCTTCATTCATTACCGACGTGCCGGGCCGCTAAGTAAAGCGGCAGCGCCACTACGAAAAGCATTAAGCAAAGTAACGCCCAGATCGCGGGTTGCTCGATCGTGAGGTTGCCGACGGTCATAACCACCGGGCGGCCAGAACTGCGATGCGCATGGGCATCGCTGAACATCCAGAGTGCGCACCCCGCGATCGCGATGATCACCAGCAGTGGTGCGATGGCAATTGGGCCCACCACCTTAGTATTGCGCTTCAGGTGTACACGGTCGGTATGAAGGTTGTGCCGTCCTTAGAGCGGACGTATATCCTCAGCGTTGAATGCGCGCAGCGTCCATTGGCCGTACGCGGCCAACAACGGTTTGAGGGGTACCCACTCGCCAGGCCGGTAGTCCAAGTCATTGCAGGCATCAGCAGCGCAGCTCGCCCGGACAACCAGGGCACTCAAAGCACCATTGCGATCATCGTGGTTGTGTGCTTTCTGATCGGTATTTCGCGTGCCTGGAATCTAATCGGCAGACCAACAGTTGGCTTCACTCACGAAGCACTTGTCCTACTCAAAGACAAATCCGATTCGACGAATCCAACCACGGTGCGCTCCGCGCAAAGCACTGACTAGCACCAGATCGACGCGTTGAACAGCGTGTTGCTAGCGGTTAGCTGACTCCTTGGCTGCGACCCATTGGACACTCGTGGCTGAAATTTGGTCTTGGCCCCACGCTCAGGCAAATCATAATCTGGAAGGAATCTCGGATGTATGACTTTGCGGTAATACATTCGGTGACTGCTCGGCTGCAGGCCGCCAAAGACCTTCGCTAAGCAAACCCGGCCGCGATCCCAATCCCACGACAATTTTTCGTCTCGCTCAGGCACCTTGCTCACCAAAAACGCCCTGACATAAGTTCGGTTGCAGGCACTTCGACCTTCGGAACCGGCTAAACGTTTCGTTACGCCGCTGAACGTTTGGGTTAGCGATTAAGCTAGCTATGCAGCCAGCCCACAGGTAAATCGTTGACGTACCATTTCCGTGCTTGTGCATCCAAGACCAAGAATCGAGTTAACTTCTTTGCAACGCGCGCCAGCCGACTGCACGCCAAACGGACCGGACGCTCTATCCAAACCATGAGGGGTATCGATCAGCACAGCGGCAATATGCGGTAGCTCGACCCACAAATTGGATAACTTCGCTGTACCCAGTCCACTTCTTGCCCTAGATCACCATTGCAATCAAGGTTAGTAATCTGAAGTAGTTCCCAGGACTTAGGACGGCGATTATCGGCGGAGCTTCTCGATCATGGTCTGAATGCCTGGCTGAGTGGCGGTGTATGCCTGCGCCCACGTCTCAAACTGCAACGCCGCCTCGAATCCACTCTCAGCAGCGAGCTTCACGGCAGTCTTGATGTTGCTAGCGAGGCGGGGATCGAGTGACGCTGTTGTACGCGCCAACTCCATTTCTGCGGCAAGCGGATCATCTGCGAGCGCCGCCACAACACCCATATCGTAGGCATGCTGGCCAGTCATTCGGCCACCTTCAAGGAGTAGCTTCATCGTGCGCTGTCGACCCAGCGTTTCGACCAGCAGCGGAGTGCAGCCACCGCCCTGGTGCAGCCCGATCTTGGAGAATGTTGCGGCGAAGTCTGCCTGGGGGTGGGCGATGACGATGTCTGCCACGAGCGCAAGATTGAGCCCCGCCCCGACTGCAGCACCTCGCACCGCTGATATCACTGGAATCTTAAGCGACCTGATTCCGAGAAATGACTGATACACGACATCACCGAGGTGGTCGCGGATGTCATTGACGTCGGTGCCCATGGTGCCGAAAACATCCGGCAAATCAGCTCCTGCGCAAAACGCGTCACCGGCACCGGTAATGACCACGACACTGGCGCTCTTGTCGTTACTTAACGCGACTACCTGCTCAGCGAGCTCCGCGCAGAGCGCATTATCCAGAGCATTCTTCTTGCGCGCATTATCAATGACGAGGGTGCGAATCCCGTCGCCCTCGTCGGTGAGTGTGATGGGCATCAGTGACCTCCATGGTCAATCAAGATTGCGGTCAGTCAATACTGCGGGCCGATCTTTGCTCACTGGCCTATGCCAGACTCATCTATCTCATACAAATCTCGCACCTAGCCAGGAGACGTCTGTTTCTATGTCATCTTCCCAGACGCGGTCGCTGCGCCGAGGACGTGTCCTCGTACTTGGTGGCACCGCCGAAGCGCGAAGTTTGGCTGCCCGCCTCGTTGACGACGCGATCCCAGTGATCACCTCGCTCGCCGGTCGGGTGAGTCGGCCCGCGCTGCCGCGCGGCGAGGTTCGCATCGGCGGCTTCGGTGGCCTGGACGGTTTAGTTGATTTTTTGGGCCAGAACCAGATCGGGTATGTGGTTGATGCCACGCATCCATTCGCAGCCCGTATCTCAGCAACGGCGGTCGCCGCTTGCGCGCAGGCCGCGATTCCGCTGTTGCGCTTTGCCCGCCCCGGCTGGGCCAACCACGCCGACGCATCAATATGGACTTGGGTGCCTGATCATCGCGCTGCGGCCGCCGCAGTCATCCCAAATGCACGCGTGCTGCTGACGACTGGGCGCCAAAGTATCGGTGATTTCCAGATTCTTGCCGATCGCACGGTCTACATCCGACTAGTGGACGAACCAACGTTCATCCTGCCACCGACTTGGCGGGCAATCATCTCGCGCGGTCCGTACGACGTCGATGATGAACGAGCACTCATGCAGACGCATCAGATTGACACTCTCATTACGAAGGATTCCGGAGGTGCGATGACCGCCGGCAAGCTCGACGCCGCCCGCGATCTGGGAGTGCAAGTCATCGTGGTTCGTCGTCCCGATTACCACGACACTGTCGCCACAGTGCGGACCAATGACGAAGCCCTCTCGATCCTCACGCAGTAGCTCACACACCGCACCGCGCCGACCACCTATCAGCTCACTTAATCAGCGGCTCGGCGCGCTTTTGGGAGCGCGGCGGCCGCGGTGGCAAGGACGAGAGCGGTGGCGCAAACAAGCTTGCTCAGGCGCACCGCACGTGGAATATCTGACAGCACCGGCGGACGGCCATCGCCGAGGGTGCCACGGTTTTCTACAACACCGCCGTACGCATTCTGACCGCCAAGCTCGATCCCGAGTGCAGCAGCGAAGGCCGTCTCTACGTGACCTGCGTTAGGGCTGGGATGCTTCGCAGCATCGCGGTGTACTAAACGCAACACCGCTTTCGGTGAACCACCAACTAGCGGTGCTACCGCCGCGGTGATACCTGCGCCGAGTCGAGCAGGAAGATAGTTGGCCACATCATCAACCCGTGCAGAAAACCAGCCGAAGTTGGCATACTTCAGTGATCGGTAGCCCACCATCGCATCAAGGGTATTGATGGCCCGATACGCCAACAACCCCGGCATTCCGCCGATCGCGCCCCACATCAACGGTGCGATTACCGCATCAGAAGTGTTCTCTGCGACCGACTCGACGGTGGCCCGAGCAAGCTCGTCTCGTGACAGCTGCGATGGGTCGCGGCCCACCAGATTACGGATCCGCGCTCGCGCTGCGCCGAGATCGGCCTCGAGGGCTAACGCGGCGACTGCGCTCGCCTCGCGGGTCAGTGATCTGCCGCCGAGCACTGTCCATGTCGCGAGGGCGGTGAGCACAGTCGTTGCTGAGATCGAACTGGCTGCTCGGCGCTGCGCAATCAGCCCAGCGCCACTCACCGCTCCGACCAATGCGCCGTGAAAGGCGGCACCCGCGAGCTTGCTGTCTCGATACAAGTACCGCTGCAATGCTCCGGCGACCTGCCCAAACCCAGCGACCGGATGAAACCGGCGAGGGTCGCCCCACATCTGATCGACAATCGCGCCGAGCATCAACCCGGCTGCGATCGCCCGCCTAGAAGGACGCACTACGCTTTGCATAGCAACCGGCCACCGAGGAGCTTCTTGTGTCGATGCCGATCTACCGGCCCCCGAACCGTCACGACCGCCCGCGTAGCGTGCTGGTGACTGGCGGTGTCCGATCGGGGAAGTCCCGCTACGCAGAGTCCCTGCTGGCAGAGGCCGAGACGGTACGCTATATCGCTGCGGGATATGTCCCGGACGCTACCGATCCGGACTGGGCTGATCGAGTGCGCAAGCACCAAGCGAGCCGACCACCGCACTGGGAAACTGTCGAATCGGCTGACCTCGGCGCCGCCCTGTCGGCAGCGCCAGGCGCGGTGATCGTGGATTGTCTCGGCGTGTGGTTGACCAGGCTGATCGACGACTTCGGTACCTGGAATATCCCTTATGCTCAGTGGCAGGACTCCTTTGAGAGCAGGCTTTCTAGCGTTATTGACGCATGGGAGTCGATCGAATCCGTCAAAATTGCGGTGACAAACGAGGTCGGCTTCGGTGTGGTTCCTGAGCATCCGTCGGGCCGGCTCTTCCGCGACCTGCTGGGCATCACCAATCAACGATTTGCGGCATCGTGTGATGACGTCGTCCTGGTGATTGCTGGCCGGTCGATCACCCTTTAACCCAGGCATTAACCCATGCACGCCGACAACCCCACCAGCAACAACACGGATAATGTCTCAATCGACGCACCCAGGACGTCTCCGGTGATCCCGCCTAACCGCCGGACGCAGTGCAGCACCAGCGCCGCGGCACCGCCGAACGCCACAGCAGCAGCAATCAAGCCGCCCCACCACAGTCCGCCGCCGATGAGCGAACTGACGCCACCCAGGATGAGGCCGACTGCGATAACGACCGCGGATACTGGTGTTGACAGGACGCCCGCAACGGTCGCTCCGAGACCGTTCGGCCGGGCAGCCGGTACCGACGCGTGGCAAGCGATCGCGAGCGACATTCGCGAAACGACGATCGCGACTACGACTACGACCGCACCCCATGGACGAGAAAGAATCGAAGCGATGGCAGCAATCTGGGCTACCAGCACGATGACGAGTGTGATCACGCCCATCGGACCGATATCCGATCGCTTCATCACCTCAAGCGCCCGCTCGGATGACCACGATGCGCTGAGCGCGTCAGCGGTGTCAGCGAGCCCATCCAAATGCAGCCCGCGACTGAGCCACGCGACCAGCCCAACAATGATCACACCGCACCCAAACGGCGGGACTGCGATGAGCGACAATGCCCAACCAATAGCTGCCGCTGGCATAGCAATCAAAAGTGCGGCAGGCGCAGCTGAAATCATCGCTATGCGTGCGACAGACCGGTCGATTTGCGATGGGCCACGCACTGGAATGGCGGTCATAGTGCCGATCGCCATCCGAATACCTGGCACGACGCTCATGACTAATTGCCTGGTACGAGATCGGACAGCAGCGCCATGTTGCTGAGAATCAAGGCTGCGGACCGCACCAGCGGTACGGCAGCGACCGCGCCACTGCCTTCACCTAGTCGCATTCCGAGATCAAGAATTGGGGTGAGTCCAAGCTTTTCCAGCGCTAAGCTCTGCGCAGGTTCCGGCGATCGGTGCCCTGCCGCGCACCATGCAAGCGTGCCGGGAGCGATATCGTTGGCAACCACTGCTTCGGCCACCGCGATCACCCCGTCTAACAACAGCGGCACACCTGCGCGCGCAGCGGTGATGATGAAGCCGACCGCGGCGGCCATATCAGCGCTGCCCAGTGCCGATAGCCTTTCGAGCGGGTCCTCAGCACGGCTACCGACCCGGTGCAGCGCCTGATCGATCACCCGCACCTTGTGTTCGAGTTGCGACTGATCGATGCCGGTTCCGCGGCCAGCAACCTCGGAGCCATCCAGGCCGAGCGAGGCCGCAATCAAGGAAGCGGCGACCGTCGTATTGCCGATGCCCATATCGCCTGCGATCAGCAGATCGGCTCCTGCGTCGATCTCGTCGCGGGCGATCGCCGCACCAGCCTGCAGGGCGGCATGTAACTGCTCGGTACTGATCGCGTCCTCGGTATCGATCGAACCCGATCCGCGACAAATTTTGTACTGGGTCACCTGCGGCGGTATCGCGCTCAGATCAGCATCGACGGAGATATCGAATACTCGGACATGCACGTCGTGCTGCTTCGCCAGCACACTGACGCCAGCAACCCCCGCAACGAAGCCGCCGACCATTGCCGCTGTCACCTCGGCCGGGTAGGCCGATACACCAGATTTCGTCACTCCATGATCGCCGGCAAAAATCACCGCGCGTACATTGTTTGGAGCTGCTGGGGGACACTTTGCCTGTACAGCGGCCAACCAAGCGGCGAGGTCCTCCAGTTGGCCGAGGGCGCCCACCGGCTTCGCAAGGCCATGCAGCCGTTCCAGAGCCGCATTGCGCGCTTCGTCGCTCGGTCTGGCGATCGGCTCGCGTAAGGCGATGAGGTTCATGGTTTTCTCCTCGATAGTTTCGATGGTGCCGTTACGAATGCGGATGACCGCGCAGTTGGGTAGCTGCCGCCAGGTCATGGCGCCAAGATCCTCACCCAGCACGGCGGCGAGCGCGATCTGGATCGCAGCACCGTGACTGACCATTACCACAGTGCCATCTATCGCTTCGTATTCTTTGATGATCTGCAGCATTCGGGCAGCCACATCGCGTGCGGACTCACCGGTGTCGCCGTGCGCGAGATCCGGGTCATTCATCGGCAAATGGCCCCAAGCGGCGATCGCATCCTGCGTCAACATCCCAGTTAACTGGCCAACGTCCTGCTCACGAAGCCGAGGATCGGTGCGTACCGATAGCCCAACTTCGGCAGCGATTATTGCCGCCGTTTGCGCGGCTCGGACCTGATCTGAGCACAGCACCAGGTCGGGGCGAAGGGCCGCGATCAGCCGCGCTGCCCGGCCGCTCTGGACACGGCCCCGGTTGGTCAGTGGGGGTTCATGCGCAGTGCCCTGAACCCGGCCCTCAACATTCCATACTGATTGGCCATGTCGCACCAAGACAATGTCAGCCATGCCCAGCCTCCGGGTCAAAACCGGCGACCGCACCGACCACGATCACCGCGGGGGCGGCAAAGCCAACCTCGCGAAGTCGATGAGCGATATCACTCAGCTCGGCCCGTACGACGCTCTGCGTTGGCTTACCGCTATCAGACACGGCAGCGCTAGGCGTGTCCGCGGCTAAACCAGACTTGATCAGTTTATTTGCGATGGCGCCGATGTTGGCCACACCCATCAGAATCACAATCGTAGTGCGGGTCCGGGCAAGCGCTGCCCAGTCCAAAGTGCTCCGTGGATCGTCCGGTGGCACGTGGCCGGAAACCACGGTGAAGCCCTGTGTCATCGTGCGATGCGTGACCGGGATCCCCGCCAGCGCAGGTGCGGCGATCGCAGAGCTCACGCCTGGCACCACCTGCACCTCGACGCCTGCCGCTGCGCACGCTTCCCACTCCTCACCACCGCGACCAAAGACGAAATTATCGCCGCCTTTGAGCCGCACCACCCGCTTGCCTTGACGCGCATGAGCGATCAGCAGGTCGTTGATGGCCTCTTGTGGCGTTGACGGTCCGCGGGGGACCTTGGACACGTCGATAATTTTGGTGCCGGGAGCAGCTTGATCCAGCGCAGAAAGTGGTGCGAGTCGATCCACCACGATGACATCGGCTGCACGTATTTCATCCATACCTCGGATTGTCAGCAATCCTGCATCTCCCGGGCCCCCACCGACGAGAACCACAACACCGTCCCCATTCGACCGTGGCGACGATGCTGGCTCGTCGAGGATGCACAAGAGCCGGTTTTCAGCAGCGAGCACTTGCACCTGCTCGTTCAACTTCTGATCGTTTGAGGCGGCGATGACCAACCAAGCATCACTGACGTCGTCACTCGTGAGACACCGCCGCAGCAGCAAGACCTGATTACGCTCAACGAGTTCGTGCAGCGCATCAGTTACGGTTTCGGCGACCATCGTGACAGCGGCCCCAGCCTGCAATAACCGCGCTATATATGACAATGCCTCCGGTCCGCCGCCGACAACTAAGACCTTTTTACCCGCAATCGACAGCGCGGCCTGGAAATCTATCACCGGATATGCCCAGAAATTTGAGCCTTGGCAGCGACCAGCGTAACGACCTGG
>JBDTCL010000081.1:0-3981 GCA_039923595.1 Antricoccus sp.
CGTCGTGATCGTCGCTCCTGGCGCTATTGGGCTGGGGCTGCCGTGGCGGCGGTCGTCATCGCTGTTGCGGCCGCAGGCGGGGGTTATCTGGCCGGGCGAAAGACTGACTCGAGCTCGACAACTGTTACCGCATCGGCCGCGTTGGCGCAGATGCCAGGTGGGCCGGCCGGCGTGCAGGGTGTCGCAACTCTGCATAAAACCGCCACCGGGCCGCGAGTGTCAATTGAGGCAGCATCCCTACCGGCACGCGTGGGATACTACGAAGTTTGGTTGTATAACCCCGAAGCAAATATCATGGTGGCAATCGGCACGCTGCCGCAAAGTGGCATCGCGAGCTTCCCGGTACCGCCGGGCCTGGATCTTGATTCGTTTCAAATCGTTGACATTTCAGCGCAAAACTACGACGGTGATCCGGTTCATCAGCAAAGCGTTCTGCGCGGACCGCTGCTGAGTTAGCCGGCCACAGCAGCGTCACCAAAAATATTTCCACGAGATGGTGCATCCAGAACAAGGTATTGGACCGTAGTTGTAATGATGGTGTCGCAGCTCTGCGACATCCACCCAACGTCTGGAGGTCCCAATATGAGACGAATCCTTACGCTGTTGGCTGCGGCATTTGTCGCTCTGGCCGGGCTCATCGTGAGCGGCCCTGCCGCTCATGCAGCTGATACAGCTTCGGTCAGTGTGGTGCACGGTATTCCGGGCACCCCAGTCAACGTGTTTGTCAACGGCAAAGACACCCTTCCGAACTTCCAACCAGGAACGGTCGCAGGACCCCTGCAGTTGCCAGCGGGCGACTACAAAATCACGGTGTTTCCTGCCGCCGATACTGCCGGTTCCGGCACCCCGGTTATCACCGCTTCCGCGACGGTAACGGCAGGCCAGAACGTGACCCTCGTCGCGCACCTAAAGGCTGATGGCACTCCGACACTCACCCCGTTTGTCAACGACACCTCCATGATCGCGGCGGGCAAAGCCCGCCTCGTCGTGCGGCACACCGCTGCTGCTCCGGCGGTCGACGTACGCGCCAACGGTGCGGTTGCATTCAGTGGACTGACCAACCCGAACCAGGCTTCGGCAGACCTCGCAGCCGGATCAATCAGTGCTGACGTCGTACTTGCTGGCACCTCCACAGTGGTGATTGGCCCAGCAACGGTAGACCTCAAGGCTGGCACCGAGACGATCGTGTATGCGATTGGCTCTGCTGAGAAGAAGGATCTCGCACTCGTCGTACAGACCATCACTGGCATGGGCGGCGCACCCGGCGGGGTCAACGCTGGTACCGGTGGATTTGCCGCACCAACTGATCCTGGTACCCCAGCGTGGGTCTGGGCACTGGCCGGTGTCGGCGGGTTACTGCTACTTAGCGCAGGAACCGCCGGTGGCCTCCGGATGACGCGAGCTCGCCGCTAACGTGCGGCACCGCGCTGAAAAAGCCCGCGAGCAGCGGCTACCTTTCCCCCAAAGGTGGCCGCTGCTCGCCGGCGTTGTCGGGGTTGCGTTACTCGTCATCGCATTGGTGGGCTGGTCAACTCGTGACCGGCCCACCGGGCTGCCGAAGACGATCGCGGCGAACACCGCAGCCGCCCTGGCCTCGCAAACCAGCTCCCCCGCTACAACACCGCCAGTTCCGGCAGCTAGCCCGCCCGCCGAGCCCAACTCGCCGCCGACCACACTGCAGATCAGCTCGTTGAAAATCAACGCGCCCGTCGTTTCTGTTGGAGTCGACGCGGCCGGTGACATGCAGATCCCAGATGATGTCCATACTCTTGGCTGGTACCAATTCGGCCCCGCACCCGGGTCCTCAACAGGGTCGGTCGTCGTCGTCGGCCACGTTGATTCCGCTGAGCAGGGTATTGGCATCTTCTCAACTCTCAAATCGATCACTGCCGGAGCCCCGATTGTGCTCTCCACCGCCGATGGTCAGCAGCGGCAGTACAAGGTCGTTGGCGTCCAGGCCTATCCCAAGAGCGCTGTACCGCTCTCGGATTTGTTTTCGACCACCGGCGCACCACGGCTGACCCTCATTACCTGCGGCGGCCTATTCGACAAGGTGACACATTCCTATGAGTCCAACGTCGTCGTTACTGCCTCTCCGTCTTAAATAGCGTCCAGCCCCAGCGCACTGGAACCAGCAACACTTCTCATATATACGTGGCATAATGTTGAAACATGCTCACAACAAGCATCACCCTACTGAAGGGCGACCTATGACCTCCCCCACCGATCAAGAGCGTCCGTCTCTGCGCATGATGAATGTCCAGATGACCGAGCGCTTGCTCACCACTCCGCCGGCGCCCGCACCTGATAGGGGCACCGCACTGCGCGTCCTGCAGACGACCGGTCGACGTTCAGGGAACTCCCGGCGCACGCCGATCGGCGTGCTGCACCACAATGGCGCGCAATACCTGGTGTGTCCAGATCGCAGCCGCGATTGGCCGCAGAATCTATTGTCCGAGCCACACTGCCAGATCCTGGCTGGGGGTCACGAACAACATCACCGAGCCGTGCCAGTCGATGGTGAGGATGCCGTCGGCGGTATCGAGGCGTATCTCATCGCAGTTGAGGTCCCGTGGGCGCGGAAAGCATTCGGCTTCGGAGATCAGATCGACCGATCCGAAATTCGTGCGGCGTTGCCTCGGATGGCAATCTTCCAACTGGTCAGTGCTCGCGTCGACGTGTTGGCGTGAGCACTGACGTCGTCGAGGTTCGTGACGTTTATAAGCAGTACGGCGCGCGTGGCCAGCAGGCACTGAAGGGAGTGAGCTTCGCCGTCACGCGAGGTGAAGTCTTTGGTCTGCTTGGACCAAACGGCGCCGGAAAGACCACCATGATTGGGATTCTGACGACGCGGGTTCGTCCCTCGAGCGGCTCAGCGGCTGTCGGTGGCATAGACGTCATGGCTGACCCGCAAGGTGTTAAGCGCCTAATCGCGGTGATGCCGCAGCGTGCGAATCTGGATCGCGCATTGACCGCTCGGGAAAACTTGACATTTCATGGGGCCTACTTCGGCGTGAAACTTGCGGCACGGCGCCGCCGGGCTGATGAGTTGCTTGAGCAGTTCGGGCTAGCCGATCGCGCCACCGAACGGGTCAATAACTATTCCGGCGGAATGGCGCAGCGACTGATGATTGCTCGCGCCTTGATGCACCGGCCTACCGTACTTTTCCTGGACGAACCGACGACCGGTTTGGACCCACAATCGCGGCTCTTCCTCTGGGACCAGGTCGCAGAGTTACGCGCTGCAGGCACCACCATCTTTTTGACGACACACGACATGCTTGAGGCTGATCGGCTGTGTGACCGGATTGCGATCGTCGACCATGGTGAGCGAATCGCTCTCGATACCCCCGAGGGGCTGCGCGGGTTGCTCCCGGGAGGTCGAGGGATCGAGCTGACCGTACGTACCGAAGTCGATCCAGCCTCCGCTTTTGCTGCATTAGGCGACACCGAGTCAATGGAACTAGAAGCCGGACGGTGGCGGGTCCGCTGTTTCGGTGATGTCGAGCTCGGTGCGGTGATCACGGCCGCGGAGGACAACCACGCCGAAGTGCTCGACGTGCACCGAATTCAAGGAAGTCTCGAGGACGTCTTTGTGCATCTGACAGGTCGGGAACTGCGATGAACGAGCACGCGAGCGCCGGGCGGGCATTTATCGGATTGTTGCAGCGGGATGCCTGGAATACCGTGCGCCACGATCTCGGCGGGTTCTTGGCACAAGCGTTGTTGCAGCCATTGGCATTCTTGTTCGTCTTTGGCCGGGTATTACCGCAAATTGGTGCTGCCGGACCGCAGTACGGCGCCCAGTTGCTGCCCGGGATTATTGCCCTGACCCTGGTACTGACGGCATTGCAAAACGTCGCATTGCCGCTGGTGATTGAGTTTTCATTTACCAAAGAGATCGAGGATCGTTTGCTGGCTCCGCTGCCGCCGTGGGCGGTTGGGTTGGAGAAGGTCGTTTTTGCCGCAAGCCGCGCTATT
>JBDTCL010000082.1:0-23366 GCA_039923595.1 Antricoccus sp.
CGGCGATGTACTCGTGGACCTATCGCGCAACCGATCGAAACGATTCTGCGAAGGTGGCTGCGGCAACCGTACAAATGTCGCCGCCTACCGGGCCAGAGCACGCAACTGAAGCGGTCTATCAATCGAAAGCTCACCATGCGCAGCGTTTGTCGCCAACGCGCAGCAGCTGCAGATGAGTTCTGCAAGCGCAGAATATCGGCGAACTGCCAAGAGTTTCAAGAATCTCGTTCCCGCATTACCCGCCGTTGGCGGGCTCGATATCTTTACCGCGAAATCCGATGTCCCGGCCCAATTGATCGACCACGCTTGAGTTCAACATCAAAATGACAAGGTAACTTGACATATTTTTAGCAGCAATGCACGATGGAGTCATGACAAGCAACCTTGACACCAAAAACTCCAGTCGGGGCGATAAGGCCCGGGCTAAGAAGTATCTGGTCGAGTTTCTACCGGCCATGCTGGCATACGTCGTCGTTCTGCTCTTGGTAGTCGTATTCGGAGACCTGACTAGCAATAAGCCCAGTCGGATCATCTGGGCGCTGCTGCCAATCGTGCCCTTAGTGGCTGTGGTCTGGGCGGTCGTCCGGCACCTGCACCGCATCGACCAGTTCCAAAGTCAACTGATGTATCAGAGTCTGAGTATTGGTTTCGTCGGCGCGGTTGCGGCCGCCGTGACGATCGGGTTCCTCGAGATCGCCAAGGTCAATGTGCCGCTCGCGGGATGGATGATTTTTGCAGCCGGCATGCTCAGCTGGGTCCTCGGCAACGCGATCCTGCTGCAGCGCAAATCATGAAGAACCGACTCCGCGAGTTGCGAGTCGCCAGCGGCTGGACGCAGGCCAATCTCGCCGACGAACTGGACGTATCGCGCCAAACAATCAACGCGCTCGAGACCGGGCGCTATGACCCGAGCCTGCCGCTCGCTTTTGCGCTGGCGAGACTGTTCGAGCAACCTATCGAAGCTATTTTCGAAGATGACCAACCAGCCGTCGAACATGCCAAGCGCAGAAGTGAAACCACTGTTCATTAACTAAGCCGTCACCTAATTCGACGCTGACCGTAGCTGCCCCTCTTGGGACCACCAAGGGGGCTTTGCGGTTTTCCGTCGTCGGTCGGGCCGAGACCGCCCTGGCAATCGGGGCAGTAGAACATCGTCCGATCCCGGGGGGCCTTGCCAATCATCGCGACCCGCACGATGCCGCCGCACCTGCGACATTCACGGCCAGAGCGCGGATGCACGTAATGCTCATATCCGCGGCGCCTATTTCCGGTCGTGGACTGAATCGCAAATTCCTTATTGGTTTGCAAAAGCGTCGCGGCACGCTGCACGACGTCGCGCACTGTTTGGGCCCCAAGCTCGCGAGGCATCGACCACGGTGGCACTTGGGAAATAAAGAGTGTTTCGGCGCAGTACATCGTGCCGATACCAGCGAGATTGGACTGATCGAGCAGTGCTTCGCCGATCGGTCGCGGATCGGCGAGAATTGCTGCCACCGCGCGATCCTCATCCCAGTCCGCACCCAAGATATCCGGGCCAAGATGACCAACGAATCGTTGTTCGCCGCGGCTGCCGATAGCGTCGAGCATCCCCAACCGCAGCCCCAAAGCCATTTTGTCCGAAGTCCCAACTAGGGCACGAATCTGCCTGTTATATAGCGATTGCGGCGTCAACGAGCTCTGATCGTGCACCCGCCAGGCACCCTCCATGCGCAGATGACTGTGGATGGTGATGCCACCATCAATCCGGTGCAGCAGATGCTTGCCTCGACTGATGACCTCTAATGTCGGACGACCGACGACATCCGGCGTGGGCCGCGACCCCCAGCGAATCTCGCATTGCGTAATCAGCTCACCAGCCAGCGCCCCATGGAGCAGCCGCGCAGCACGCCATACGGTGTCGCCCTCAGGCACTCAGTCACTCCCTGTCGCTGGCCGCACTAACTCGGTTGAGTCTGCCACCGATGCGAGCCATCGGCCGCAAGTATGGTGAGGGTGATCGAAGGAGGCAGATGAGCAACACCGAGACCGATCCGGTCGAGTTCGTGTGCGTTGCGACCAACAACCGTCCGACGATTCGCATCATCAAAGCCCGCGAGGTACCGCTGGGTGGCCCACGAGCCATGACTGTCAGGCGCACCTTGCCGCACCGCGACCGATCGTTTGTCGGAGCCTGGTGCTTTGTCGATCATTACGGTCCCCAGGATGTCGCAGCTTCTGGTGGTATGGATGTGCCACCCCATCCGCATACCGGCTTGCAGACCGTCAGTTGGCTTTTTGCCGGTGAAATCGAGCATCGAGATAGTGGCGGTGTCCATGCGATGGTCCGTCCGGGCGAAGTGAACTTGATGACAAGCGGTTCGGGGATTGCGCATTCGGAAGTCTCAACCACCGCGACGACTGTGCTGCACGGAATCCAGTTGTGGATCGTCCTGCCCGAAGCAGACCGGGAGATGCCCAGGGACTTTCAGCATTACGCGGCTCCAGCCATTACTGTCGACGCGGGCATCACTGTCCGGGTGTTTATCGGCTCCCTCATCGGCACTTCCTCTCCTATCACCACACGTACGCCGCTACTAGGTGCCGAAGTGCGCCTCGCCGCCGGGACCTCGTGGACCGTACCGGTCAATTCCGCATTTGAACATGCGATCCTGATCGATGAAGGACACGTGCGCTTCTGCGACGATCATGTCGAGCGCTACGACCTCGCGATCGTTGATGCGGGGCGGGAGGTGCTCACAATCGAGGCGCTAGCTGATACGCGTCTGCTGCTGCTCGGCGGCGAACCATATAACGAACAGATCGTAATGTGGTGGAACTTCATCGGTAGCGATCACGATCAAATCGTCAAGTTCCGCGAGCAATGGCAAGCGCACTCAGCCCGCTTCGGTGACGTATCCGGCTATACCGGCAAGCTTGATCGCCTGCCGGCTCCATCTTTGCCCCACGGCCAACTCAAACCACGAAGGAGAACAGCATGAGTGAATCAGCGATTGCAGTTATTGACGCACCGGCGCACCATCGCTACGAAATCACCGTCGATGGCGCGTTAGCGGGCTTCACTCAATATCGCGACAATGATCAGGTACGCACCTTCCCGCATACGTTGATAGAGCCCGAATTCGGCGGCCGCGGCCTGGCAACGCAGTTGATCCGGCAAGCGCTCGATCACACCCGCGAACAGGGCAGAAGCGTCATTCCGCTCTGCGAAGCAGTGCAGCGGTTCATCAGCAAGAACACTGAGTACGCCGAGCTAGTCCCAGCTGATCGTCGCGCAGAATTCGGAATCAACGAGTAGCCCCATGCCCGGGCTTAGTTGCCCGGTGTCGACGCTGATCAATCGCGAAGGTGATCGGCGACTAGCTGCGGCCAGCTATCTAGATCCGCGGCCGAGGTAGCGATGGCGCGGGTCGAGTGCGGCAAAAGATCATCAAGTAATTCCGCCGTGGCCACCGGGTGACCCGGATCGCCATCCCACGCCAGAATCAGCGTCGGGCATGGGATTTCGCGGATCGCATCGGGCGACGGTAGATCACTGCGCCCGGCACCCCGCAAGATCGACGGGGCAAGCCGCTCGGTGAAATCCGGTGGCTGATAGCCGCGATCGGCAACGACCGGCGGCCGCGGCCGGTCCCGACCGAGAGCTACGAACGCCGCCAAGCCACGCTGCTCGATCAGATCGGCGCCATCCTGATAGGTCTCGACCTGGGCAGCACGCGTTTGCCAAGCAGTCGGCGGAATCACCAGGACGAGCTTGCGAAACCTGGCGGGTGACGTGGTGGCCGCGTGCAAGATGGTGCCTGCACCCATCGAAGCTCCGATGGCGTCGACAGGCAGATCTGGTGAGTAGGCAGCCGCTATCGCCAGCGCGTCTCGCGCGAGCGCGGACCAGGTGTAGTCGGCAGGTACTGCTCGACCCGACGATCGACCATGACCTCTCGCGTCATAAGCAACAACGTGGTGCTCGCCCAGATCGCGGCCGACATCAAGCCCAAGGCGCTGCTGATTCGCCCGACTTGAGGTCAATCCGTGCATAACTAGAACCACGTTGCCGTACCCAGCCTCGCTTACGTCAAGCTGTGCATCGGTAACCGAAAACGTGCTCATCGCAAGTTCCTTCTCTGAAGTCGAAAAGTCGGACCCGAGGCCGGTCGATGAGTCTGGTGACTCGCCCCCAAACTCAGATCGTCGTCGTTCACTCTAGCCACTCCCGCTGATGGCGCCCACAAAGCAGGCAAGCTCCTCCAGCTTTCGCATGGGCTCGGCTTGGCGCACCTGCAGCCAGTTAGAGTCATGTGGTGCCCGGAATCGATAGCGAATTCGCCCGCTTGCCACTAAAGAATCTCGCCGACGCGGCGCTGAGTCGAGCCTGCGAGCTGGGAGTGGACTATGCAGCGCTGCGGGTGATGTCCACCCGACAGCAGTACATCAGTCTGCGCAATACTGATGTGGAGTCCTCAGCAACAAGTGACGACATCGGTCTAGCGGTGCGGGTAGTCCATGACGGCACCTGGGGGTTCGCGGCCGGGATAGCGCTCACGACGGATGAGGCAGCCAATCTCGTGGCGACTGCCGTCGCAGTGGCAAAGGTATGCCGTCCGGTCAGCACCGAACGGGTGTTGCTGGCAGCGGAACCCGTCTATTCCGATCGCCAGTGGTCATCGCCGTACGAGATCGATCCTTTCCAGGTCAGCGATACCGAGAAGATAAGCACAATGCTTGATTTCAGTGAGCGGCTACTCGCTGGTGATGGCGTTGATTTTGTCGAATCTTCGGCGCACGCAGTCCGCGAGAATGTCTACTATGCCGACACTTTTGGCACCTCGGCGTTGCAGACTCGAGTGCGCGTCGAGCCGAGCCTGACCGCCACGAGAGTCGACAAAGCGTCCGGCACCTTCGAGTCAATGCGAACAATTTGCCCACCGGCCGCGCGCGGCTGGGAATACATCACCGATCCGACTAACGGACTCGCTGACGAAATTGCCCAAATACCTGAATGGCTGGCACAAAAGGCTAAAGCACCGTCGGTCCGTGCTGATGACTACGATCTGGTCATTGATGGCAGCAACCTGTTCTTGACGATTCACGAATCGGTTGGGCACGCCACCGAACTTGATCGAGCCCTCGGCTACGAAGCGGCGTATGCCGGCACGAGTTTCGCCACGGTAGACAAGCTGGGCGCGATGAAGTACGGCTCAGAAGTCATGAATGTGACCGGCGATCGCACCTGCGACTGGGGTCTGGCCACAGTTGGCTATGACGATGAAGGAGTCGCGGCGCAGCAGTGGGACCTGGTAAAAGGCGGTATCTTTGTCGGCTACCAAACAGATCGGGCAATGGCCGCGCACCTTGATCTTGGGCGCAGTAACGGTTCCTCGTACGCGGATTCCGCGCGCCATGTCCCGGTTCAACGCATGGCAAACGTCAGTTTGCAGCCCGCCGCCGACGGCGGCAGCGTCGCTGATTTGATCAGCCGCGTCGAGGATGGCATTTACATCGTCGGTGATAATTCCTGGTCGATCGATATGCAGCGTTATAACTTCCAATTCACCGGCCAACGCTTTTTCAAGATCGAGAATGGCTCGGTCGTCGGTCAGCTTCGCGACGTCGCCTACCAGGCGACGACAACGGATTTCTGGGGATCAATGGAAGCGGTGGGTGGTCCGCAGACGTTCTATAAGGGCGGAACTTTCTCGTGTGGCAAGGCGCAACCGGGTCAAGCCTCACCGGCTAGTCACGGCTCTCCTGCGGCGCTCTTTCGTAAAGTGCGAATTCTCAACACCGTTCAAGAAGCAGGTGCCTGATGCCTCATCTGTCGAGTCCGCAACAGCTCGTCGAAGCCGCACTCGAATCATCAACGGCTGACGGCTGCATTGTCATCGTGACCGAACGCGGCGAGGCAAATTTGCGGTGGGCGAGCAATTCATTGACCACAAACGGTGAAATGCGCAGCCGTTCGGTGACCATCATCAGCACCTTCGGTGCTCAAGGCGGCACCGCATATGGTGCCGTCGATCGCAGCATCGTCAACGTCGCAGAGATTTCCGAACTCGTTGCGGCGAGCGAAGCTGCTGCGCGCAGCGCTGACCCGGCGACCGATGCAATGCCACTTATCACGCCAGCTCAGTGCGGCATCACCTCAGCCTTCGAGCAGGGCCCCGAACCCATTTCGATCGGCGACTTCGCCCCGCTCACCGCAGACCTCGGCAGCATCTTTGCCGAAGCGGCGGCCGCAGATCGGCGATATTTCGGCTTTGCAGAG
Source organism: Antricoccus sp. (assembly GCA_039923595.1). Classification (GTDB taxonomy): domain Bacteria; phylum Actinomycetota; class Actinomycetes; order Mycobacteriales; family Antricoccaceae; genus Antricoccus. Next base: position 6,260 of record JBDTCL010000082.1, read on the forward strand.
CAAATTATCGATACGATTTATCTCGGCACCTCAACTGGACTGCGGCTGCGTCACGTCCAGCCCACCGGCCGAGTGGAACTCAACGCCAAGTCCGCCGACTGGTCTCGCTCTGCCTACCTCGGTTTCAGTGTGCGTGATCCGAAGGAAGCAGACGTTCGAGCCGCAGGTGCCGAACTCACGAAGCGGCTGGATTGGGCGAAGCGCCGAATCGAGTTGCCTGCCGGACGGTACGAGACCATTATGCCGCCAACGACCGTGGCCGACCTATACGTGTTTGCCAGTTTCTTCGCTGATGCAAAGCAGACGGACGAGGGTCGGACCGCCTATTCCAAACCGTCCGGCGGTGCACGGATCGGTGAAGTGATTAGCTCGCTCCCGGTCAACCTTTTCACTGATCCGGCATACGACGGTGTGCAAACAGCGCCATTCGTCATCTCGCGGACCTCATCTGCTGATAGCTCAATCTTCGACAACGGCGCTCCGATCGGCCGGGACTACTGGTACCGCGATGGAGCACTCGCGGCCCTCAATGGCACCCGCGCTTATGCCCAAGCATCGGCCACCGCCGGTTTCAATACGCCGGTCCACTCCCTGGGCGACAACCTCATCATGGAGGGCGATCGCGAGACATCCACGAAGTCGCTGGCGGAAATCGTCGCTGGCACCGAACGCGGATTGCTGCTGTCGACGCTCTGGTATATCCGTGTCGTTGATCCCCAAAATCTGCTGCTGACCGGATTGACCCGCGACGGGGTGTACCTGATCGAAGACGGTGAAGTGAGCGGTGCGGTCAACAATTTCCGCTTTAATGAATCACCGCTCAGTTTGATGGGACGGATCGCCGAGGTCGGCGCCACCGAACGGTGCTATCCGCGTGAATGGGGCGATTGGTTCACCCGCGCCGCATTCCCGCCGCTGCGCGTGAACGATTTCAATATGAGTAGCGTGAGCCAGGCCCAGTAACAATCGATCCGAGGAAAGAAGGCCCGATGGCCACCAGTGACCGAGCAATCTGGCTGCGCTTCTTATCCGGGCCGGACATCGACGGTCTCGAGCTTGCCAACGCGACGATCATCGAGGCAATCGAAAATGTGGTCGCGGCGCATGGCCGAGCTGAGACAGTATTCGAACCACGGATGCATCTCATGCCGAACAATGGCGGGATCGGGCACTTCAACGTGCTACGCGGCCATGTCGCGACCCTCGGCGAGCACGGTATCAGCGGCATCAAGGTCGTCGGTGACTTTGTGCCCAATTATCAGCAGGGGCTGCCCAGCGAGCTTGGGCTCGCGACATTGTATGACCCGACCAACGGAGTGCCGCTCGCCATCATGGACGCGACTCTCATCACCGAGGCGCGAACCGGCGCGATGACCGCGGTCGGCGCAAAATACCTGGCGCGTAAGGGATCGAAAATCCTCGGCCATGTCGGCGCTCGCGGCACCGCATTCGCCAACGTCACCATGCTCGACTCAATATTCGAGCTCGATGAGATTCGTGTGACAAGTCGCAGGCCGGGGTCGAGAGAGGCATTTGGTGAGCGGTTGCGCGCCGCGACGGACACACCGGTCGTGGTGGTGCAGACGGCAGAAGAATGTTTCGTTGATGCAGACATCATCGTCGAAGCGACCAGGCTCACCGAGCCAGCACCGATGCTACGCAGCGAACATGTCAAGCCTGGAGCCTTTGTGGTGCCCTACGGCACGATTAGCGCAGTCGATATAGACCTGCTTGATGTCATCGACAAAGTCGTCGTCGATGATTGGCGCGAGTCACAGTCCGGACAGTTTGGCGCGTTACGGGCGCACGTCGATACCGGCCGGCTGCGCCCCGAGACTCTTTATGCGCAACTCGGTGAAATTGTCAGCGGAGCTAAGCCCGGTCGCGAGAACGAGACTGAGCGGATATTGCTGTGGCATCGCGGTCTGTCGATTCTTGACGTGGCCTTGGCATATTTGATCCTGCAACAAGCCGAGGCAGCAGATATCGGCACGATGGTGCGTTACCGGTAGTGATCGAGCTAGCATCGGCAATCGACCTGGGCCTCGTACAGATTCGCGCACTCGCCCACTCCGCAGAGGAGCTGACGCTATCTCCGGCGCTAATGGCACAAATTGATCGTGATCGAGCGGTGACGATGCGCGCACTGTCTTCAGGATCGGCCGTATATGGGGTAAATACCGGTATGGGCGCGCTCGCTGGCCTCCAATTGAGCGAAACTGACCAGGCATCGCATCAGGGAAATCTCATGCTCGCTCGATCGGTTGGGGGAGCACCGTGGCTGCGTCCTGAGCAGGTGCGTGCCGTCGTCGGTGCGCGGCTACGAACCCTCCTTGCTCCCGAAGCAGGCGTATCGGCCAAATTGTGCCAAGCCCTCGCAGCGATAATCGGCACTGACAGCCTGCCTGCCATTCCCGCTCGTGGCTGCGGCGCGGCTGGCGAGATCATCCCCTTAGCTCATCTTGGCGGCTATCTCACCGGCACCGGAACAATGCTTCAGGACGGAACTGCAGTAGCCGCGGGGCATCACCGATACCAGTTCGGACCCAAAGAGGGCATCGCGTTACTCGAGGGCATGCCAGTCATCACGGGGCTGTCCATCCTGATCAGCGAGCAGGCGCGGACCATCGCAGATCTCACGACGACCTTCGTCGGCATAGGAGTGGCAGTCGTCGGTGGAAACCGCGATCCGTTCACAGCAGTACTTGCTCGTAAAGACAGCATCCTGCGGTCGATGTTTGCCCAAGTCAGCGCCGCAGCGGGACCGGAACCGAAACCGCGCTCGTTACAACTGCCCTTGTCATTTCGGGTAGCTGCTGGAGTTGCCGCGACTCTGCATCGATGCGCCGATCTGGCTGATGAACGAGTCGAAGCATCCTTTGATCGGATCACCGACTCGCCCGCTTTTGTGGGTGGTCATTTCGTGGGTACGGACGGTTTCTATGGTTACGATCTTGCTCTCGCTCTTGATAGTCTTCGACTAGCGCTGTGCCACATGGGCGAGCTTTCGGCACGGCGGTTGCACCGGCTTCTTGATCCTGCGGTGACGGATTTACCCCGGCAACTATCTGCCCGACCCGGACTTCATGCGGGCCTGGTCGCGGTCCACAAGCGTGCTGTGAGCGCCGTCCGCGAGCTGCAAATGCTTGCCCAACCCATGACAATTGGCACGATAGAAACGTCGCTCGGGCAGGAGGACGTCCAAACTTTCGGTGTCGATGCCGCCGAGCAGACTGACCGGGCCATTGGCGCGTTGTGCACCATCCTTGCCTGCGAGGGACTTGCCCTACATCAGGCGGTTCTGCTTGGCGGCCGTCCGCCAAGTATGGGGCCCGCAGGTTGCGCCCTGCTCGATCAACTCGCGCAGTTGCTTCCCGTGACGAGCACTGATCGCCCGTTCGGGATCGACCTTGAGAACTTGAGAAGCTGGGTTCAGGCCACAACCGCAAGGGCCTAGGACCAGGGCGATCGGCACGGCACGTTTTATCATCGAAGCACGGAGCGGCGACTGCGATTAATGAGCTCGAGGCGGCGGCGCAGTTGATGAGCGCTCAATGAAGCGCGGTGAAAATCTGGTTTGGCCGATTGGCACCGCCTCCAACGTCGCAATGAGCGCGCTGATCGTCGCATCGACAATCGCATCCTCGTCCCAACCAAACGTACTGAGCGGTGGATCAACGATCTTTGCTAGCTCATTGTCGTCATAACCGAGGATTGAGAGGTCACTCGGCACCGTAAGCTTCAGGTCACGGGCAGCCAGATACACCCCGAACGCAATAGAGTCGCTGAGGCAAAATGCCGCCGTTGGTCGATCGTCTTGGGCGAATAACTGTGCCGCAACCGATCGCGCACCATTGGTCGAGGGCGGCACCGTGACCATCTTCAACCCCAGACCGAGCCCAGAAGCAGTCCGACTGGCGAGCGAATCGATAGCCCGCGAGGGCATCGTCGCGAGCGTGGTGCTGAACATTGTGACTGACCGATGGCCAAGCTGCAAAAGATGATTAAGCGCGGTCGTGACCCCGAGAACATTATCGAAAACTACGCTGGTCGACTCGGCGCGAGCAGTGATCGGCTCGCCGATGGCGACTACCGCAGTGGCGCTGTCAAGATCGCGCCACCACTGCCCGCTCGGCGCAGTCGGCAATGCAATCACACCGTCTACATTTCCGCGCATTGATGAGATGAAAGTAGCTTCCAGGCCCGGGTCGGCATCGACATCTGCGATCGAGGCAGCGTAGCCGCGCTCGCGTAGCGTGGTAGCCATCATTGAGACGAGACCTTGCTGCCACGAGTCCCGAAGTGATGCTGAAATCGCGACCAATCCAGTGCGACCGCCAGCGAGGGCTTGAGCGGCCGGATTCGCGGTAAACCCCAACTCCGTGGCAATTGCGCGTACTCGTTGTTGCGTGGTTTCGGAGCTTTTCAGCCCCCGCAGCGCATACGACGTCGCGGCCTTGGAAAGGCCCGCAGCATCAGCGACGTCCTGGAGGGTCACACGGCCACCGGGCATTGTCAAAGTCTAGCCGCTGGTGCTCCTAATCGTTGCCTTGCAAACTTGACAAACTACGGTGAACCGGTTCACTATAGATCTAGTGAACCGGTTCACTAATCTCAGGTGCCGCAATAGGGTAAGGATGTTGTGATGATCGACTGCCATCAACATCTCTGGCCGCCCGCCTTCGTTGACACGCTCCGTAGTCGCAATAGCTCGCCCTATATGGCTGCTGACATGCTCTTTCTTGATGGGGAAAAGCCTTATCGAATTGATCCGGAATTACATAATGTTGCCGCTCGCCAAACATGTGAACTAAATGAAAATAAAGAGCTTGTTTTACTGAGTCTCTCTAGCCCTTTAGGAATTGAGTATCTGCCACTAAAAGATGCTCAGCCGATTATTGATTCTTGGCACGCCTGCGCCCTTGAGCTTCCTGCGCCATTCGGGCTTTGGATCTCAGCATCGGTCATCGAACCCGATCTCGAGGCAGTACAGTCACTGCTGACTGATCGGCGAGTCGCCGGTCTGCAGGTCCCAGCAACCGCCATGTCGCACCCGAACGATCTGGACAAGCTCGGCGATCTCTTGCAGATCGTCCAAGCGAGCGGCAAGCCGGTATTCGTTCATCCAGGGCCAGTTGTCACGAACGACCGCGATGACCCACCGTGGTGGACTCCGGTAGTGCCATATGTCGGACAACAGCACGCAGCGTGGTACGCGTGGCATACCGCGGGTCGAGCCCAGCATCCAAGTCTGAAGATTTGCTTCGCCGCACTCGCTGGACTAGCACCTCTGCACCACGAACGCTTGGTCGCACGTGGTGGCACCTTCAGCAACATCGATCCGTATGTGTACTACGAAAACTCTTCCTACGGCACCCGCGCGGTTGACGCCATGATTCGAGTCGTCGGTGTTGACGCCATCGTTCTTGGCTCCGATAGGCCCTACGCGGAACCGACAGATCCAGGCTTGGGCAAGGCGTTCACCCAAGCGTTGTTTACCAAAAATCCACGTCACCTTCTGAAAGGGGTACCCCGATGAAACTCACTGATTCGGTCGATACGACTGCACACCAAAGCACTCAACTGACTCGGGATTCCCTGCCAGATATGCCCGATCGGCAGATGAGCGCAAGCGAGCTGCAAGCCTGGGTCGACGAGTTCGCGAAACACAAAGAGCTGTGGACCGGCGAGGTCGCTCACGACACTGGTGATCGTCATTTCGCCTCGCTCTATCGCGACAACAACATTGACGTTTGGTTGCTGTGCTGGAATGTCTGCGACGACACCGGCTGGCACGATCACGATGTCTCATCCGGCGCAGTCGCAGTCACCCGCGGCGAAGTAAGCGAGTCTCGTCTGCGAATTGGCGAGGATGCCGCAACCCGCGTCGTCGATGCTGGTCGAAGCTTCGGTTTCGGTCCTGACCACATTCACCGCATGAGCGGGCATATCGATGGATCGGTGTCAATTCACGTCTATTCCCCACCTCTATGGCGGATGGGCCAGTATTCCGTGTCTCCAGCTGGCGTTTTGCGCCGATTGTCAGTGAGCTACGCCGACGAGTTGCGCCCGATGGACGAGTCGGAAATTATGGAGCGAAGCAAATCACATGGTTTAGACGGCGGCACTCGTTCCTAGACTAAAGATTGCGCGATCGGTATCGCCGCCGGTTCTGATAACTATCAGGAACGGCGGCGTATTTTTTCCTCTCGCTGCCGCACGCTAGTCAAGGGCGCGTACCACCTGGGCGAGGTGATAGATCTGCTCACGAACCGCTTCCACATCTGGCCCAGTTGGTCGGTCCTCTGCAGACATCGCCACGCTTCCTTCGAGCATGTCAAATGCTGCGCGGGCCGGACAATCGCGTAACCGCTCCGGAGCAAGGCGCAGTGCACGTACGGCGACCAGCGCCTCCACCGCCAACGTGATCGACGCTATTTCAGCGATCTGGCCTAAGAATCGAGCGCCCTGAGAGGCGAAACTAGCGTGCTCTTCGAGGCCAATAGAGATATTCACCGACACTGCCGAGTTGGGGAACGCCAGCGGTCTGATTCTGGCTACAGCGTCTTGCGCGATGTATTCACTGATCAAAAGACCAGAACTGCCGGGCGGTCCGTCGGCCAAAAACCGCGCGAGACCGGTGATATCGGACTTCATCATCATGCCGATACGGGCAGCTGATAGCGATACCACCGCGTATGAGCTGGTCCGTACCGAGTCCAAGACCGCGGCCAACGTCGCGAGTTGAAATTGGCCGTGATGAAGTGCTTCGCCGTCGATGAAAAGCGGATTCTCACTCGCTGAATTGATCTCCAGCTGGAGTGTCTGGTCGCATCGTTGCACCGCGTCAACTGCTACCGCAGCGACCTGGGGAACTACCCGCAAGCCGAAGGGGTCCTGCACCCTTGCGCCCACGCCGCGATCAGCCGATTCCAACAACAAACTCAGGCGCCGAGAAACGTGCTCTTGCTGAGCATGTGGACGCCGACTTGCCACTCGCGGATCGTATGCTTGCGTCGAACCCTCCGCGGCCATCAAGGTGAGGGCGGCCACGACAAGCGACGCGTCGAGAACGGCACTCCAACGGGACAAACCGTGGCAGGCCGTCGCGATCGTCAACGCATTGGAACTCATTAGTGGCAACGCATCGGTATCGTCAAAAGTGATGGGCTCAATTCCGCCACGCAGCCACTGCAGCTCTCCGGCGAGGGTGAGCCCGAGCTCGGCCATTACCGATAGGTCACCAGTCCCAATGCCGCCGTACTCATGCATCGGCGGTATCGATCCGGTGCGCAGCGCTTCGGCGAGAGCGCCCACCACCACGGGGCTGATCCCCGATCCGCCCGATAGCAGCTGGTTCAGCCGTACCGCTAGCGCCGAGCGCGCCACATGATCTGGCACCTGATCGCCAACCGCCATGCAGTGCGAGCGCAGCAACCTGAGCGCATGTTCACCACTGCGAACATCGCGAGCGGGAATCGCTATTTCACGATTGGCACCCACCCCGGTATCCGCTCCGTAAACAATTCCGTTCTCGCGAGCAGTATGCAGCGCCTTTTGCGAACGAACGACGGCAGCAAGCCCTTCAGCTGGGACTTCGACAGATCCACCATAACCAATATCGACAATTCCTAGACGGGTTGCCGATTGACCATCGAGTCGCCAGGGATTACGATCTACGATTTGATAATTCATCAGGAAAGTGACTTTTCTCCGTGGGAGTTCAACAATTAATATTATCGGTCACGTAGCCCAGTGGTAAAGCCCGCAAGATTCTTAGGCGACAAACTCTCCCTATCTCAGCCTGATAACGAAATGCCTGTCAGGTTGACTTGGAAATTAAACCGCCTAACTATGATCTAGACCCTTTCTGGCCATCGCGACGAGCTTGCACCATCTGGAGAAGCCCTGTGATCACGTTCGATTCAGTGACCAAGAAGTACCCAGATGGCACTGTTGCCGTCGACAATCTCAATCTCGAACTTCCCACTGGCAAAATAACTGCGTTCGTGGGACCGTCCGGCTGCGGCAAGACCACCACACTGCGACTGATCAACCGGATGATCGACATCACCACAGGGACGATCAGTATCGACGGTGTCGACATAATGCAGCAGGATGCCTCCGACTTGCGCCGCAAGATTGGTTACGTCATCCAGCACGCAGGACTGTTTCCGCACCGAACGATCATTGATAATATCGCGACTGTTCCGCGTCTCGACGGCGCGACGAAGGAAGCAGCTCGCAAGATCGCGGCCGAGTTAATGGAGCGCGTTGGGCTTCCCGCGACCTTCGCGAAGCGCTACCCGATGCAACTCTCGGGCGGCCAGCAACAACGCGTCGGCGTCGCCCGAGCACTCGCGGCCGATCCTCCGGTGATGCTGATGGATGAGCCCTTCAGCGCGCTCGATCCGATTGTGCGCGAAGACCTGCAGCAAGAGTTCTCGCGCCTACAGAGCGAATTGGGCAAAACTATCGCCTTCGTTACCCATGACATTGACGAGGCAATCAAGATGGGCGACCTCGTCGCGATTTTCCGCGAAGGCGGCAATATTGCGCAGCTCGGCACCCCGCAGGAGCTCCTCGAGAACCCAGCAGACGAGTTTGTGGCCAACTTTGTCGGTCGTGATCGCGGTTTTCGCAGTTTGTCCTTCGATTCGGCGCGCGATCTGCCGGTGGCACACGCAGCAAGCGCGGCTGACCTTGTCATCGAGGACGGTGTTGCTCGCGGCTGGTCGATCAATGGCCGAACCCATAAGCTCGGCGGCACGTTCACCGATAACGACTCGCTACGCCAGGCCACCGATGTTGCAATCAGTTCACCAGTCGGGATTGCTGTCAAGGTCGATCAGGACGGTCGAGCTACCGGAGTCATCACCCTCGCCCAGATCGCGGAGCATCTGGAGAAGCAGCGGCAAGCTGAGCGCAACTCGGCGCCGACCAACTGATCACCGCATGTTTACCTATATCCAGAACAACTACCAGACGATCCTGGATGCGCTCATCCAGCACATCTGGCTCGCGATCGTCCCGATTCTCATCAGCATCGTCATTGCGTTGCCATTGGGTTACCTTGCGGTGCGCTATAGCGCGCTCTACCAAGTATTCAACGCGCTTTTTGGAATCTTGTACTCGATTCCGTCACTCGCGCTGTTCGTTCTCCTGCCCAGTCTGCTGGGGGTGCAGATCCTGTCCCCGATCAATATCATCGTGGCACTGACGATCTACACTCTCGCACTTTTGGTACGTAGTGTTGCCGACGCACTTCGGTCGGTTGATGAGACGGTGCTGCAAGCGGCAACCGCAGTCGGCTATACCCGAGGACGTCGATTCCTTGAGGTGGAGTTACCGATCGCGGTGCCGGTGATGCTCGCTGGTTTGCGCGTAGCGACCGTCTCGAACATCAGCCTGGTGAGTGTCGGTGCCATCATCGGCACCGGCGGCCTCGGGTTTTTGTTCACCCGTGGTTTTCAGCTTTTCTATGCGCCGCCGATTATCATCGGCATCATTTTGTCAGTTCTACTCGCGGTTATCTTTGACGTCATCATCGTATTGATACAGCGACAATTGACGCCGTGGGCAAGGGTGGCACGCTGATGTACTTCAATTACCTTTTCGATGGCGCGCACTGGCACTTCGACAAGCCGGGATCGATACCTAATCTCATTCTTCAGCACTTGGGATATACGTTTGTGTCGGTGCTCATCGCGATGGCGATCGCGCTGCCGCTCGGCGCCTACATTGGACATACCAATAAGGGGGCATTCCTGGCGATCAATATCGCCAATGCCGGTCGCGCGCTGCCCACCTTTGGATTGGTCACCCTTCTGGTGACTCTCATTGGCTTAGGCACCTTGCCGGTGGTCATCGCGTTAGTGGTGCTTTCCATCCCGCCGATTCTTGCCAATACCTATGCCGGTCTTCGGGCAGTTGAGCCAGGAGCGGTCGATGCCGCTCGCGGTATGGGGATGCGACCCGCCCGGGTGCTGCTTGGGGTCGAAGTGCCGATGGCGATGCCGCTGATTATGGCGGGTCTTCGCAGCGCCGTTTTGCAGGTCGTCGCGACCGCTACTATCGCCGCTTATGTGGGCGGCGGCGGAATCGGCCGTCTACTCATTGACGGTCTATCCATTGGCGACTACTCCAGAGTTGTCGCTGGCGCGGTGGTTGTCGCGGTTTTGGCTATCGTGCTGGAGGTGCTGATGACTCTGCTCGAACGCGCTATTGTTTCCCCCGGAGTATCGGGCCGATTCAGCGTCGGTGGGCGTAAAGGCGCCGACGCTGTGGGTCGAGATCCCTCCGATTTGCTTGGGGAGGGGATCACGCTGACCGCTGACGGCCTTCCCGCAGCTCACCACGACGTGAATAACTAAACCTGCAATCAACGCAACACCACCGTTGCGATTCGAGAGGAATTTGATGAAAAGAAAAGCGTTTGCTGCGATAATCGCATTGTGCGTCGTCACGCTTGCCGCGTGCGGCAGCGACCCGACGAAGAGCTCCGGCAGTACCGGCGACACGATCACTGTCGGATCCGCGAACTTTCCGGAGAACGAACTCATTGCCGAGATTTACTCGCAGGCCATCGAAGGTGCTGGCGGAACGGTCAATCGCAAGTTCAACATCGGATCGCGTGAGGCGTATTGGAAGGCGCTACAGGATAAGTCGATCGATCTGCTGCCGGAATACAACGGCGCACTACTCGCTTTCCTGCTGAGTCCCGACGGGATTCCGCAGGACATCACCACGGCCACCCAGGTGACGTCGGCGCTGGACAAGAAGTTACCTAGTGGGATCATCTCACTCGATCCTTCGAAGGCCGAAGACAAGGACACCCTGTCGGTCACCCAAGCCACCGCAAAGAAGTACAACCTCAAGTCCATCGAGGATCTAAAAAGTGTTGCCAGCCAACTCACCATCGGCGCAGGTCCTGAATTTCAGCAACGCTACCAAGGTTTGCTCGGACTGAAGTCGCTCTACGGTGTTGAGTTCAAGGCATTTAAGCCGCTCGACGCTGGCGGTCCACTTACCATCGGCGCACTCAAAGACGGCACTATCGACGTCGGGGATGTTTTCTCCACCGACTCATCGATCAAAACCGATAATTTCGTCATCCTCGAAGATACGAAGAATCTCTTTACTGCGCAGAACGTGTTGCCGATCATTCGGCAGGACAAAGCTAGCGCCAAGGTAAAGACGGCTTTGAACTCGGTGTCGGCGGCTTTAACCACTGAGAATCTGACCAGCTACCTCGCACAGGTACAAGTCGACAAGAAGGATTCCAAGACAGTCGCCAAGGAATTCATTAGCAAGTACAAGATCAAGTAGATCCTGCATCGTTTAATGAAAACGCCCTCGTCACTATGGTGCCGGGGGTAATTTCGTGCCACGCCCGAATGATGAGCACACGATCAGTCCGCACCACCAACGCAACACCCCGGTTGCGAATTGAAAGGTACCTTATGAAAAGAAAAGCACTCGCCGCGATCATCGCACTGTGCGTCGTCACGCTTGCGGCCTGCGGCAGTGACCCGACGAAAACTACTGGTGGTTCCGGTGGTTCCAGCGACACCATCACCATCGGCTCGGCAAACTTCCCCGAAAACGAATTGCTGGCGGAGATGTACGCCCAAGCGATCGAGGGAGCGGGCGGCACGGTCAATCGCAAGTTCAATATCGGATCTCGCGAGGCGTACTGGAAAGCCCTGCAAGATAAGTCAATCGACCTGCTGCCGGAATACAACGGCGCACTTCTCGCGTTTTTGCTTGGAGCTGACGGAATCCCGCAGGACGTCACCACGCCCACCCAGGTGACCGACGCACTCAACAAGAAACTGCCGAGCGGGATCGTTTCACTCGACCCGTCAACGGCTGAAGACAAAGACATGCTGTCGGTCACTGAGTCCACTGCAAAGAAGTACAACCTTAAGAGCATCACTGATCTGAAGAGTGTCGCCGGCCAACTCATCATTGGTGGCAGTCCTGAGTTTCAGCAGCGTTACCAGGGTCTGCTCGGGCTGAAGTCGGTCTATGGGCTCGACTTCAAGTCATACAAGCCCCTCGATGCCGGCGGCCCACTGACCGTCGGCGCCCTCAAGGACGGAACCATCGACATCGCCGATATCTTCTCCACGGACTCATCGATCAAAACCGACAAATTCGTGACCCTGGATGATCCTAAGAACCTGTTCACCGCGCAGAATATCCTGCCGATCATTCGCAAGGAAAAGGCAAGCGACAAGGTGAAAGCGGCCCTGAACTCGGTCTCCAAAGCCCTGACAACCAAAAATCTAACGGATTACCTTGCAGAGGTGCAGGTCGATAAGAAAGACTCCAAGACTGTCGCCAAGGAGTTCATTGAGAAGTATAAAATCAAATAGCGCAGGCACTCTTGACCGGACTGCCCCTGTCGCCATAAATGGCGGCAGGGGTAGTTTCATCTCACCTCGAATAGCGATCAGATTGTCACGAGGTGCAAGTGCTGGAGCGATATTCATTCGCCCGAGAATCGCACGTATATCTGTGGTGTGCACGCTTCTGACTGCGCTGCGATAAATAACTAGAGGGCACCGGATGAGACGAACGAGTTTCCGAACGGTGCTCAGGAAAACATACACAGCCGGCCCGCACAATCAACGCAACACTCTGGTTGCGCATCGAGAGGAACCTCATGAAAAAGCAAGCCTTCGCTGCGATAATCGCACTGTGCGCGATCACGCTAGCCGCGTGCGGCAGTGACCCAACCAAGACGACCGGTGGTTCCGGCGACACCATCACGGTGGGCTCGGCAAACTTCCCCGAAAACGAATTGCTGGCGGAGGTATACGCCCAAGCGATCGAGGGGGCGGGCGGCACGGTTAACCGTAAGTTCAATATCGGATCTCGCGAGGCGTACTGGAAAGCCTTGCAAGATAAGTCGATCGACCTGCTGCCGGAATACAACGGCGCACTACTGGCTTTTTTGCTCGGTCCTAGCGGCATCCCGCAAGACATTTCCACCGGAACTCAGATCACCGACGAGCTAAAGAAGAAGCTGCCCAGCGGGATCATCTCCCTGGATCCAGCTAAAGCCGAGGACAGAGACACCTACGCGGTGACCCAAAAAACCGCCAAGAAATACAACCTGAAGAGCCTCGAAGACTTGAAGAGTGTCGCGGGCCAGCTCGTCATAGGCGAGGCGCCCGAGGCTCAGGAACGTTACCAAGGGTTGTTGGGCCTCAAAGCGGTGTACGGCCTCGTATTCAAAGAGTTCAAGCCGCTGGACGCCGGTGGTCCACTTACGATCGGTGCTCTCAATGACGGCACGATCGACGTTGGCAATATCTTCTCTACCGACTCCTCGATCAAAACCAACAACTTCGTAACTCTCGATGATCCGAAGCATCTGTTCACAGCGCAGAACATTCTGCCGGTTATCCGTCAGGACAAAGCCAGCGACAAAGTGAAGTCCGCATTGAACGCGGTCTCCAAAGCGTTGACCACCGAGAACCTCACAGATTACCTCGCAGAGGTACAAGTCGATAAGAAAAATTCCGCGACGGTCGCCAAGGAGTTCATCGACAAATACAAGATCAAGTAGCACGTGCATTCTCGAACAGGCTGTTCCCGCCGCCATCCACGGGTGACGGGAGCAGTTTGAGATCACATCGAATGAAGATCACATCAGCAAGGGTTCGGTTGTGACGCCGCGACGGCTATCCTTCAAACAGACATCGACGTCCACGTGAACGAGGAGTTCTCTGATGACCGATCAGATCAGCTACGAGGCACTAACCGCCCCGCCGACCCAGCATCAGAAGCTGCTCGCATGGGTCCGCGACATCGCCGAACTCACCACGCCCGACGACATTGCGTGGATCGACGGGTCTGATCAGGAATGGACCCGGCTCACCGACAAGCTAGTCGATGCTGGCACTTTCACTCGGCTCAACGATAAGAAAAAACCAAATTCGTTCTGGGCAGCATCTGACCCGACCGATGTCGCCCGCGTCGAGAATCGTACCTATATCTGCAGTATCAACGAATCTGACTGCGGTGCCACCAATAACTGGATGGCGCCGGATGAGATGAAGCAGATCATGACTGAGCTTTATCGCGGCTGCATGCGTGGCCGGACGATGTACATCATCCCGTTCTGCATGGGACCAATCAACTCCACCAGCCCAATGTTCGGTATCGAGATCACGGATTCGGAATATGTCGTCGCCTCCATGCGGGTGATGGCGCGCGTCGGCACCGAACCACTTGAGGCGATGGGCACTGATGCCAACTTCGTGCCCGCGCTGCATTCCGTGGGTGCACCACTTGAGCCCGGTCAGCAAGACGTGCCGTGGCCATGCAACGACACGAAATACATTTGCCAGTTCCCGGACGAACGAATGATCTGGTCGTATGGGTCCGGCTACGGCGGCAACGCTCTTTTGGGCAAGAAGTGCTACTCGCTACGCATCGCATCGGTCATGGGCCGCGACGAGCAATGGCTCGCCGAGCACATGCTGATCTTGAAGCTCACCAGCCCGCAGAATAAGACCCACTACGTCGCTGGTGCTTTTCCCAGCGCTTGCGGTAAGACAAATCTAGCGATGTTGGAGCCGACAATCGAGGGCTGGACCGTGGAAACTCTCGGCGATGATATCGCCTGGATGCGGTTTGGCGAGGACGGCCGGTTGTATGCGGTGAACCCGGAATACGGCCTCTTCGGGGTCGCGCCCGGAACCGGCTGGGGCACTAATCCCAACGCGATGCGCACCATCGAGAAAGGCAACACCGTATTCACCAACGTTGCCCGCACCGACGACGGAGACATCTGGTGGGAAGGCATGACCGACGAGCCGCCAGCGCATCTGATCGACTGGCACGGCGACGATTGGACTCCCGATTCCGGGCGGCTTTCTTCGCACCCGAACTCACGCTTCTGCACACCGATCAAGCAGTGCCCAATCATCGCCAAAGAGTACGACGATCCACGCGGTGTGCCGATATCAGCAATCCTTTTCGGTGGCCGCCGCAAGACCACCATCCCACTGGTGACCGAATCCAGGGACTGGCAGCACGGCGTCTTCATGGGCGCCACGCTGTCATCGGAAACCACCGCTGCAGCGACTGGCGAGGTTGGCGTGGTTCGCCGCGACCCCATGGCGATGTTGCCCTTCATCGGCTACAACGCTGGCGACTATTTCAATCACTGGGTCGAAATGGGCAAGCAGGCCGACGAAAGTAAACTGCCCAAAATCTACTACGTCAACTGGTTCCGTCGCGACGACGAAGGCGGGTTCTTGTGGCCGGGATTCGGCGAAAACAGCCGGGTTCTCAAATGGGTCATCGAACGCTTGGAAGGCACTGCAGACGCCGAAGAAACGCCCATCGGCCGGGTACCAACCGCTGATTCTTTCGACTTTGATGGCCTCGATATGACGCCTGAGCAGTTCGCCGCAGCCACCCGCGTAGATGCTGAGGAATGGAAAGCGGAAATCCCGCAAATCACCGAGTGGTTCGACAAAATTGGTGACGCAGTCCCATCCACGCTGCGCGATGAACTAGCAACGCTGAAGTCCCGGCTCGGCGCCTAAACACAGCAAAACAACGGAGTTGGCATTGGTTACGAGCGCGATCGACGAGATCACAGTTGAAGTTCGCGACGCGGTTGCGACGCTCACGTTAAATCGAGAAGCCAAACGTAACGCGATGGCATTGCGCATGTGGCAAGAGATCCCGAATATTCTTGCCCAGGTCGCTGATGATGAGTCGATCAGCGCCGTCGTGCTCACCGGAGCCGGTGAACACTTCTGCGCCGGTGCTGACATCAGCGAATTCGGTACGGTGCGCAGCACCAGCGCAGGTGCGCACGATTATGCGCGGACCGTTGATGCTGCCGAACACGCGATCGCGGACCTACCTAAACCGACAATCGCGATGATTCGCGGATATTGCGTGGGCGGCGGCATGGAGATTTCACTCGCCTGCGATTTCCGGATTGCCAGCGAGTCGGCAAAGATGGGAATCACCGCCTCCAAGCTTGGCATTATCTATGGCGTCCCCTCCACCTGGCGATTGGCGAGCGTTGTGGGTCCGGCGTGGGCGAAGTATGTGATGTTCTCGGCTAATATATTTCCCGCCGATCGGGCTCAGCAGATGGGACTGCTGACGGACCTCGTCAGTGACGAGCAGCTAGAGACCGTGACTTCGGCATTCGCCGAAGTACTGTGCAGCCGCTCAGCCCTCAGCATCGCCGCTTCGAAATCAATCATCAATCATTATGCCCAAGTGAGCACTTTGGCCGAACCGGATATGTCTGAGCACACGGAACGCGCCGTCGCTAGCGAGTTCTATCGGTCCAACGTCGCCGCCTTCAACTCTAAATAGACGAAAGCCTATGCCAGAAGCACTTCCGGTCACTGCGGCCGATGTTGATGATGCCGCTGATCGGATTGAGTCAGTCGTACGCCGCACACCCTTGCAACGCAACGCCCGTCTCAGCGCGCAGTACGGTCTGGATGTATACCTCAAGCGTGAGGATTTGCAGGTCGTGAGATCGTACAAAATCCGCGGCGCCTACAACCTCATCGCGCAGCTGGATGCGTCTGAGAGGGCAGCGGGGGTGGCTTGTGCAAGCGCAGGCAATCACGCCCAGGGGGTCGCGTTATCGTGCCGCAGCCTCGGCATCGCCGGACAAATCTTTTTGCCCCGCAACACGCCGCGGCAAAAACGTGATCGGATTCGGGTTCTCGGCGGGGCTTATGTCACGTTGAATCTGGTCGGTAATACCTATGATCAGGCAGCCACCGCTGCCACAGAATACGCGCAGGACACCGGCGCCACGTTGGTCCCACCGTTCGACGACGCCAGAACCATCGCAGGGCAGGGAACTGTCGCCAAGGAGATTGCTGCTCAAATGGTGCGGCAGCCCGATTACGTCGTCGTGCCCGTCGGTGGTGGCGGCTTGATTGCCGGCATGGCCGCGTGGGGTTCCACGCGATTGAGCGGCACTAAATTGCTCGGTGTTGAACCTGCAGGTGCACCATCGATGCAAGCGGCGATCGCGGCCGGAACCCCGGTTCTGGTCCCGGACATTGATCCCTTTGTCGACGGCGCGGCGGTGGGACAGATC
>JBDTCL010000083.1:0-3098 GCA_039923595.1 Antricoccus sp.
CGTTTCGGCCCAGCGATCGATGGCTCAACGGTTCCCAGATCAAGTTCGATGGTTTGTGAGAACTCCGGTTCGTGATCGGGGTTGTGCCACAGGCTCTGCTCCTTCGCGTAAGCCTCGACCAGTCTGACTTGGTCCTCGCTGCGTCCGGTCAAGCGCAAATATTGCAACGTCACATCATCGATCGGAAAGATTGAACATGTCGCTCCATACTCCGGAGTCATATTGCCGATCGTGGCCCGAGTTGCGAGCGGCACATTGGCAACGCCAGGTCCGTAGAAATCAACAAATTTGCCCACCACGCCAGTGCGTCGGAGTAGTTCGGCCACAGTGAGGACCAAATCGGTAGCGGTGGTGCCCGCGGGAAGCTCGCCGGTGAGCTTCAGACCCAACGATTGAGGAATGAGCATGCTCATCGGCTGCCCAAGCATCGCCGCTTCGGCCTCAATGCCGCCGACACCCCAGCCAAGGACACCGAGTCCGTTGACCATGGGCGTGTGCGAATCGGTGCCGACCAGGCTATCTGGATAGGCCAACATGCCGTCGTTTGTTTTCTGCGTAAAGACCACGCGTGAGAGGTATTCAAGATTCACCTGATGGCAAATACCGGTATCTGGTGGGACCACACTGAAGTCGCGAAAGGCCTGCTGCGCCCAACGCAGCAGTTGATAGCGCTCGGAGTTGCGCTCAAACTCCAGTTCAGCGTTGATCTGGAAAGCGTCTGACCGCCCAGCCACATCGGCGATCACCGAATGATCGATCACCAGTTCGGTCGGGATCAACGGATTGATTGCTCGCGCATCACCCCCGAGTTCGGTGATGGCGTCGCGCATCGCGACTAAATCCACGACGCATGGGACGCCGGTAAAATCCTGCATAAGGACGCGGGCGGGCAAAAATGAGACCTCGCGACCGTGGGTAGCGTTCGGATCCCACTGCGCCACAGCCATCGATTGCTCGGCGGTAACGGTGCGTCCATCCTCGTTGCGCAATAGATTTTCGAGTAACACCTTGAGGCTGTATGGCAGGCGCTCGCTGCCGTCGATCCGATCGAGCCGGTGAATCAGATAATTCGTATCATTTACCGCTAGTACCGCGCGGCTGTTGAAACTATTTGTTGGCATGTCCACTCCTCAAGGGTGACTCCCCGGCTGGGCGGTCACAGCTACTTCAAGCGATGCCAACAGACGCGCGCTGGTGGCCACGAATCGAGTGGTTGGTCCTCGACCGTGGAACCGTTGCGCGTCACGCACTCGTTACCGAACGAGCGCCGCCATGACATCGCGGCGACTGACGATGCCGATTAATCGGCCTTGATCTAACACGGGCAACCGGCGAATCCGCCGCTCCACGAGCAAGTGGCGTACGTCTTCGATGGGCAGATCGGCGCTGATGCAGATCATCGCTGTCGTCATCACATCAGCGACGGACTTACCGTCCTTGGCCAATAGATCGTATTCGCTGACAAGTCCGACCACGGAGCCTCGCTTATCGACCACGACCACCCCGCTGATACCCCTCTCGGCTAGCAACCCGGCCACTTCTGCGGCAGATGTATCAGGAGTTACCGTGATCGCTGGCGCGGACATGATTTCGCGCGCCAGGATCGGTGCGCCTTGAGTGCTTGATTCCAATGCCATGCTAGGGACTCTACTCCCGATCCTCGCGATGATGAAACCAGATATGTTTGGGAACCGCTTGGTTCTCGTTGCTCGCTGCATCTTTCAGAAATCACAAGTGTGGGCTGCGCTCTGCGGTCTGCAAACATAAATGGATATATGCGGCCGGTCTCGCCGCATATTGGGCACCTATCGTTCGGCTATTAGCCCTGCTGAGCCCCGGTAGTTTCGACTAGTTCACGAGGTGGCGTGGGGTCATAGTCCATACCGGGAATATCGGGTCCGTAAGCGGCGCGAGAGGCCGGATGCGCGGTGTTCATGAGGTGAACTCCTGATCCAGCGTCGAAGGTGAACCACAGTTCTTGCATATCTATAGTCAACTCACGGATTTGATCGGCCATCGCGACGCCGCGCACGCGTCCTGCTGCCGATGACGCGCTGATAGCGCCTCGGTAGGCGGCATTCAACCGCTCGTATGCCTCGCGCAGTTCTGGGATCGAACGTTGGTGACGCTGACTATCTACGAGCTCGTTTCGGGCTGTCGCGACGCGGCCCATAGCCGACTCCATTTTTGCGATAGCGGATGTTGCGGCTCGCTTCTTTTCGTTGCCCCATTGCATAAGGAACTACCTCGCTTCGATATCTATCACCAGCCGCGATCGGCTGCGATATGCCTCTAATTTATCACGATTCAACCCGTCAAAAATAAAGAGGTGTCATGTCGATCAACCACTAACTGCCAGCAATCCAGAGCAGAGACCTCAAGAACAGCGATTATGAGCGCCGCCTAAGGTCGACGTATGACTCGAATACTCTTTCACGGCGGCACGCTTTTTGACGGCAGTACCTCTGAGCCAACCATCGGCGATGTGGTGGTGGACAGTGGCCGGATCGTTGATGTCGGTGTCGGACTCGACGGTGATGAATCGGTGGACTGCACCGGCAAATGGTTATCTCCCGGATTCTTCGATTGTCACGTGCACGTGACCATGGATGGCGTTGACCTGATGGATCGGTTGATTTCGCCATTCAGTTTGTCCTTCTATCGCGCAGCGATCAACCTCAAGAAGACCTTAGATATTGGAATTACCTCTATTCGCGACGCCGCTGGTGCTTACTTGGGAGTCAAAGAAGCTGTTGAACGCGGCCTCATCCCAGGTCCGCGGATGCAGATCGCGATCAGCATGGTTTCGCAGACGGGCGGGCACGGTGATAGTTGGGAAGCGTGTGGCGCGCATATGCCGACGTCCGTGCCGCATCCTGGACGACCCAACGCTGTGGTCGATGGACCAGATGAGGTACGCAAAAAGGTTCGCGAGTTGATCCGAAACGGTGCCGATGTCATCAAGGTAGCGACTTCAGGGGGGGTGCTTTCAGCACGCGACAATCCGCAGCACGCACATTTTCGTAATGCGGAAATCGCGGTCATGGTTGAGGAAGCGACGGCCGCGGGTATCTTCGTGATGTCGCACGCACAGGCGA
>JBDTCL010000084.1:0-4298 GCA_039923595.1 Antricoccus sp.
CATCGGTGGGATAGATATTGCGACCAGCCAGGATGATGACATCCTTGCGGCGACCGCAGATCACCACCTCACCGTCGGCGAGGTAGCCTTCGTCGCCGGTATCGAGCCATCCGTCCTCATCGAGGACCGCCATCGATCCCTCGTGCGTGAGATAGCCATCGGTGACTGCTGTACCGCGAATCTGCAATGCGCCTACCTCGCGATTGCCGCGATGATGACCCTCATCCTGAACCCTGATTTCGATGCCTGCGAGCGGACGGCCCAACCGGACATATTCGGCTACGTCCTCGTGCCCTTCGGTTACTGGTACCGCGCGTTGGTTTTCGCGCAATTGCCGCCCGCATACCCGATCGACCAGACATCCTGAGCCGACAGCGGAGAATGACACAGCGAGCGTCGATTCGGCCATTCCGTATGCGCAGAGGATCGCGCCCGGATCAAAGCCAAACCGTGCAGCCGCGTCACTAAAACGTGCGCATACGCCGGCATCGATCGGTTCGGCACCGTTGAGGGCAATCCGCACTGTGGACAGGTCAATATCTTTCGCGCGACCTAGAGCTCGAGCCGCTATCGCATAAGCAAAGTTCGGCGCTGCAGTGACAGTGCCGTGATATTCGCTGATGAGTTCCATCCAGCTCAGGGGCCTGGCAAGAAAGTCCGCAGGTGTCACCTTCACCAGATTCCGGCCGAGGGTCATCGGCAGAGTGAGGAAGCCGATCATTCCCATATCATGAAAGAGCGGCAACCAAGAGACCATCACGTCGTTGGCTGTCAGCCCAGCTCCCTGTGACATCGCAGTCATGTTTGCGATGATTGCCTCATGGGTAATCCGGACGGCCTTTGGCGCAGCAGTGGAACCAGACGTCAATTGAAGTACCGCAAGATCCCTTTCGCCAGCGATATCGGCAGTCGCGTCGATCGGCTCTCCACCTGTCGTGAGCATGTCGAGGGTCACCACCGCGATACCAAGTTTCGATGCGGCGTCTTGAAAATTCGCGGCCATCGCCGAGAACGGCTCGCCAAGGATTACCGTCTTGGCGCCAATCATTCGCAGTACGCCGAGAGTGTCGAGCGCATATCGCTTGAGGTCAGTTCGCGGTGTCGGTTGGTGCAACATGGTCACACTGGCACCGCAAAGCCACGTCGCCTGAGCCGCGAGTGCCACCTCAGCAGGGTGACCGACCAGTATCGCGACAGCCGACCGCGGATTCACCTGATGCGCGCGTAATACTCCGGCTGCCAGGCATGCCCGCTGATGTACCTCGGCCCAGGTCAGCGTTGCCATTGAGCCGTCCGCACTCGTGGTATGCAACAGCCCGGAACTTCGAGCACGCGCCGATTCGATCAGCGTCTGCAGAAACTCGCTCATCAATCGCCTCAGATCATCTAGCGGTAGTCGCGAAAGCCCTTGCCGGTCTTTCGCCCAAGATAGCCAGCCGTCACCAGGTGCTCTAACAACGGCGCCGGGGCCATCTCGGACTCTCGAAACTCAAGGTACAGGGTGCGTTCGATCGCAAGCGAAACGTCGAGGCCCACGGTATCAAGCAGCTCAAACGGTCCCATCGGATAACCGCAGCCCACCTTCATTGCCGCATCGATATCGTCGGCCGTCGCGTAATGACCTTCCAGCATTTTGACCGCATCGTTGAGGTACGGGAAGAGGAGCGCGTTGACAATGAAACCAGCCCGATCACCACAGGAAACCGGATGCTTGCCAATCGCGCTCACCAACTCGATGGCGGTGCGAATCGTCGCGTCGTCAGTGGTGACGGTGTGCACGACCTCAACCAGCTTCATAATTTGCGCAGGGTTAAAAAAATGAATTCCGATGACTTTGCCCGGTCGGTTAGTCTGACCGGCGAGTTCGATCACGGGCAGACTCGACGTGGTGGTTGCCAAAATCGCGTCGGGCCCGACAATTTCGTCGAGGTTGGCAAAGAGTGCCTGCTTGACGCTCAGCTCCTCGACAACCGCCTCAATCACCACATCGCGGTCTGACAGGTCATCGAGGGTGATCGTGCCGCTGATGAGCTTCTGAGCTCGATCACGGCCCGATTCTTCGAGCTTGCCGCGCTGCACGGCCTTTTCTAGCGACTTCGCAATCGCTGCCTGAACGGCGGCGACCTTCTCGGTGCCGCGGGCGACAAATCGAACGTCGTAGCCTGCTTTGGCGAAAACCTCGATCATGCCGGTTGCCATCGTGCCGGAACCAACGATGCCGATCCGCAGGCCACTGACCTGGCCACCAGAATCGGCTGCAGTGCTCCCGTCAGGAGTTTGCCGATCGGCCACCACCACGGGGCTGCCCGGCTGCTCGTAGCTATAAAAGCCATGCCCGGTTTTGCGGCCTTTTAGTCCCGCCGTCATCATCTGCCGGATGATTGGCCGCGGAGCGTGCATCCGATTGCGCCCTTGCTTGTACATCGTGTCCAGGATTTCGTACGCGGTATCTATGCCGATCAAGTCCATGAGCGCGAGTGGCCCCATCGGTAAACCGCAACCCAGACGCATAGCAGCGTCGATGTCTTCACGACTGGCATACCGGTCTTCGTACATCCCCACCGCGTGATTGAGATATCCAAAGAGCAGTGCATTGGCGATGAAGCCGGCCCGATCGCTGACGGTCACATCAGTTTTACCGAGCTTGCAAGCCAGCGCTTCCACATCTTCGACCACGCTGCGGTCGGTGACTACCGTGGAAATGATCTCTACCAGCTTCATAATGGGTGCCGGATTGAAGAAGTGGATTCCCACGACCTTGCTCGGCCGCCCTGTGGCGACCCCAATTTCGGTGACCGACAACGACGACGTGTTTGTCGCCAGGATCGTATCTGGCGGGCAGATTGCATCTAGCCTGCGAAAGATGTCGAGTTTGACGTCCATCCGCTCCGGGACTGCCTCGATAACTAATTCACAGTCGGCGAGATCATCAAAAGTGGTAGTCAGCGTGATGAGCTCGTGTATTTTCTCGACGCCCGCCTCGTCGAGCTTGCCGTTGCGCACAGCTCGCCCCAGTGAGTATTCGATGTGCTCGCGACCGCGTTCAAGACCTACCGCGTCTCGCTCGTGGGCGACAACATGCAGTCCGGAACGTGCGAAAACTTCGGCAATTCCCGCTCCCATCGTGCCCAAACCGACCACGCCGACGATAGTAAACTCGCGTGCCACAGAGACTCACCCCATATTCGAAACCGACGCCCGCTAAATTTCGGGCCAGCGCAAATCTAGCAATCGTCGTCGCTTTGGTAGCGTCGTGCCTCGTGAGACTGGTAATCGCCACGTGCGAAGTGGACTATGTCGGCCGACTCAACGCGCATCTGCCGATCGCCACCCGCCTCATCATGCGTAAAGCCGATGGATCGGTGCTCGTCCACTCTGACGGCGGATCATATAAGCCGTTGAATTGGATGTCCCCGCCATGCACGGTCACCGAGACGGCAACGCAGTGGTCAGTTCGAAATAAGACCGGTGAGACCTTGGTGATCACCTTGCACGAGGTTTTCAGCGACTCCGAGCATGTGTTGGGTGTAGACCCGGGACTTCAAAAAGATGGCGTCGAGGCCCACTTGCAGGAGTTACTCGCGTTGCACCTTGATGCGCTGGCGCCGAATCTGCGCCTAGTGCGCCGGGAGTATCCGACACCCATCGGGCCCGTCGATATTTTCGCCCGGGCGTCGACCGGGGGCACCGTCGCAGTCGAGGTTAAGCGGGTGGTCGAGATTTCTGCCGTCGAGCAGCTCACCCGATACCTGGATTTGCTCAATCGGGACACTACCATCGCCCCAGTGCGCGGCATTCTCGCTGGGAACGTGGTTAAACCACAAGCACGAACGCTGGCTGAGGATCGGGGAATCCGTTGCGTGCGCACCGATTATGACGAACTACGCGGATTGGTCGATCCGACACAACGGTTGTTCTAGCTATTGCAGTCGCAGTGGACTCGATAGAGTCCCATCATGGACACTCAGCAGCCGGCCAATATCGACACGACCTCTTCACCAGAGTGGGCAGCGCTCACCGAACACCAGCAGCAGATGCAAGGGCTGCATTTACGCGAGTTGTTCGCAGAGCAGCCGAATCGTGGGACTGAGTTCCGGGCGCAGGCTGCTGATCTTTATATCGACTATTCCAAACATCGAATCACTCGAGAGACTCTCTCGTTATTGATGGCGCTCACGGGCAGGGCGGGCTTGCGCGCCAAGATTGACGCGATGTTCGCGGGAAAGCACATCAATACCACTGAGAATCGTGCGGTCCTACATACCGCCTTGCGTCAGCCGAAGACTGCATCACTCGTG
>JBDTCL010000085.1:0-14462 GCA_039923595.1 Antricoccus sp.
CATGTGGCAGTACCGTTCTTCTGATAAATACCAGTGTTTCGTTCGCCCGGGGACCCGTAATAATGGACCGAAGCCATCTCTGTCAGCCTCCTAGTGTGTCGCTGATGTGAGCTGAGAAGTAACTGCCCGGAACGGGCCGAGACGCTTGGCCTGAGCGGCAACGCTTTCTCACGCGTCGCTTCTCGTAAAAGGCATGATTGCAGACTTCTCGACATTAATAAACAGCGATCAGGCATCCGATCCGTAGTTGTTGGTCGGTGTCCGGGCGCTGCGGTCGAATCTCTTCGTATTCGTCCTTCTGGGCGGACGCGGGTAATGCAGGTCATCGGCCTCTTACGACGTGAGCAGGACCGCAGTGTCATTCGGTCGGTTCGACGGCGCAGAATGGCCTCAGGTCTAGAAAAGGAGCCACCATGGGACAGCCGCTCAAGCTCGGATACAAAGCGTCCGCAGAACAATTCTCGCCACGTGAGCTAGTGGAGATCGCAGTCGCCGCGGAGAAACATGGAATGGACTCGGTCGCAGTCAGCGATCACTTCCAACCGTGGCGGCACAATGGCGGCCACGCACCGTTTTCCCTTGCGTGGATGGCAGCAGTTGGCGAACGCACTGATCGCGTGCAGATCGGCACCTCAGTGCTCACCCCGACCTTTCGGTATAACCCAGCAGTAATCGCCCAAGCATTCGCCTCCATGGCTTGCCTCTATCCAGGACGAATCATGTTGGGCGTTGGCTCGGGCGAGGCACTCAACGAATACGCGACCGGGTTCCGGGGCGAATGGCCTGAATTCAAAGAGCGCTTCGCGCGACTGCGCGAGTCAGTGAAGCTGATGCGCGAGCTGTGGACAGGCAATGAGGTCAATTTCGATGGTGACTACTACCACACCCAGAATGCATATATGTATGAGATCCCAGATCAACCAGTGCCAATCTATGTCGCTGCGGGCGGACCACTCGTCGCACGATACGCAGGTCGCTCTGGCGACGGCTTCATCTGCACCTCAGGTAAGGGGATGGAGCTTTATACCGAGAAACTGCTGCCTGCAGTTGCCGAGGGCGCCGCGAAGGCCGAGCGAGATGTCACGAAGATCGACAAGATGATCGAGATCAAGTTGTCATACGAGACCGACCAGGACACCGCTCTTGAGAACACTCGTTTTTGGGCGCCGCTGTCGCTCACACCGGAGCAGAAGCATTCGGTTAATTCCTCAACCGAGATGGAGCGACTGGCCGACGAGTTGCCGATCGAGCAGGTGGCCAAGCGGTGGATCGTTGCGACCGATCCAGACGAAGCTGTCGAGCAGATCAAGCAGTACACCGATGCCGGACTGAACCACCTCGTCTTTCACGCCCCTGGCCACGACCAAGAACGATTCCTGACGCTATTCGAAAAGGATCTTGCGCCACGTCTTCGGGAACTCACGCCTTCTGAAGCGTGAGCGCGATGCGCTCTCCTGGTATTAGTCCATCACTTGACTAATACCAGAAAAGAAGGCATCCTAAGATGGATGACTCGCTCAAATATCGACACGCTGCGCGATCGAGGGCTGCGGATTACCGCTCCACGAATCGCAGTATTAGAAACCCTGATTCAGCATCCCCATTCGACCGCCGATCAGGTTTTCCGTGAAGTCAGCGCCCGGTTGGGTACGGTGTCCAAACAAGCTGTCTACGACGTGCTCGCCATTTGTGTCGATAGCGGTCTCGTCCGGCGGATCAGGCCAGCCGGACTGCCGGCATTGTTTGAAACACGTATCGACGATAACCACCATCACCTTGTCTGCCGCGCCTGTGGCCTGACGACCGACGTCGATTGCATTTCCGATGAACGGCCATGTCTCACCCCAGACGACACGGCTGGATATGCGCTCGACGAAGCCGAAATTCTCTTTTGGGGCTTATGCCCTAGTTGTCAGCTCCAACCACAATCCGCCATCACCACCTAAGGAGTTCGCGTGAGCACAGAACCACAGCCAACGACCACCGATGCAGGGATCCCCGTCGCCAGCGACGAGCGCTCGTTGTCGGTCGGCCCCGACGGGCCACTACTGCTTCAGGATCATTACCTCATCGAACAGATGGCCGCGTTCAACCGCGAACGTATTGCTGAGCGGCAGCCGCACGCCAAAGGCGGCGGTGCATTCGGTGAATTTGAGGTCACCCACGACGTCAGCCAATTTACTCGCGCAGCGGTGTTTCAGCCCGGAGTGAAAACCGAGGTCCTGTCCAGATTCTCCACGGTTGCTGGCGAGCGTGGCAGCCCAGATACCTGGCGCGATCCACGCGGCTTCTCGCTGAAGTTCTATACCAGCGAAGGCAACTTCGACATGGTCGGCAACAACACGCCGGTGTTCTTCATGCGGGACCCGATGAAATTCCAGCACTTCATCCGCTCACAGAAGCGGCGCGCAGCGAACAACCTGCGCGATCACGACATGCAGTGGGACTTCTGGACTCTGGTACCTGAGTCAGCGCACCAGGTCACCTGGTTGATGGGCGACCGCGGCATCCCGCGGACCTGGCGCAATATGAACGGTTACTCCAGCCACACCTATATGTGGATCAATGCCGCAGGGGAAAAGTCCTGGGTCAAGTACCACTTCAAGACCGACCAAGGCGTGGAGTGCTTCACCCAGGACGAGGCTGACCAAATGGCTTCGGTGGACACCGATTACCACCAGCGCGACCTCTACGAGCACATCGAGGCCGGGGAGTTCCCGAGCTGGACGTTGAAGATGCAGATCATGCCGTTCGAGGACGCCAAGACCTATCGGTTCAATCCGTTCGATTTGACCAAGGTATGGCCGCATTCGGACTACCCATTGCAAGAGGTCGGCAAGTTGACCCTTAATCGCAATGTCACCGATTATCACAGCGAGATCGAGCAGGCCGCATTCGAGCCCAACAATCTCGTAGCCGGCACCGGACTTTCCCCGGACAAGATGTTGCTCGCGCGCGGCTTCAGCTACTCCGACGCGCACCGTGCGCGACTGGGCGGAAACTACCGGCAGATCCCGGTGAACCGGCCGCACTCACCAGTTAATAGCTACTCCAAAGACGGCCATATGCAGATGGCGAACACCAGCGATCCGGTCTACGCACCGAATTCCTATGGTGGCCCAGTAGCTAATCCAGCGCTCACCGATGACGGTGGACTGTGGTATTCCGACGGTGAGATGGTGCGCGCTGCGTACACTCTGCGCGCTGAGGATGACGACTGGGGCCAGGCCGGGACCATGGTTCGCGAGGTCATGGATGATGCAGGACGTGAGCGTCTGGTAAACAACATCGTCGGGCACCTGCTTAACGGCGTCAGCGAGATGGTGCTCGGCCGCGCTTTTGAGTACTGGCGCAACGTGGATAAGGCTATCGGTGAGCGGGTCGAAGCCGGTGTCCGGGCAAAGCAAGGCGAAAAAGATCCGAAAGCTGCTGAGCAGAGCAATCCAGCTCGCTCAAGCATGCAGAGCAAGGCCTAATAATTCCGATCTCGCGGGCCCACCACGGGCTCGCGAGATCGGAAAATCCTACTTGCCAGCAAGATTTTAAGGTCTATGACCGATCCTGGATGGGTACGGCTACCTCTCGCACAATCAGTTGTATGGCCGTGGCGATCGGGACTGCGAGCAGCGCGCCGGTGACCCCGAGCAACGCGCCGCCGATCAAGATCGCGACGACCACCGTCGCAGTGGAGATATCCACTTGGCGACGCATCACCCGCGGATATAGGAAATAGGCTTCGAACATGTGCTGCACGAGATAGAAGGCCGCAGCGATCAATCCGATCAGCAGTGATTGGGTGAAGCCGATCAGCATCATGGAAACGCCAATCAGCACCGGGCCGACAACAGGCACAAAATCAAGCAGTGCCGCACCAAGCGCGATGGCCCACGGGTAGGGCAGTCCGACAATCGCTGAAAAGACGCCCGCGACGATGCCCGCCTGTATCGCGACGAGGGTCGCACCCGAAAGGTAACCACCCATCTGCGTGAGAATCTTGTCACCAAGCTCGCCCACCCGGGCCCGTTTGGAGGCCGGTGCAAGTCGGTAGCCCGCTGCCTTGATGTTGGGAAGGCCGCCGAGGAAGAATAGCGTCAGAATAAGGATGATGACGAGGTCAAGTAGAATGCCCGCCACAAAGACGCCTACATTTATCAGACTGGTGGCCGCGCCTGTGCCGACTTTTTGCAGCACGCCTGAGCTCTTGATCTGGTCGAGGATGTGGAACTTTTTGTCAAGATTATTGATCGTCGCATTCTTCTGAAGCTCGTTCAGGATCTGCGGGATCGTTTGGATGAAGTCACCCAACTGCGTAACGATCGGTGGCACGATCGTGTAGCCCGCCCCGCCGAGCACGCCCAGCAGGATCAGAAAAACTGTGGCAACTGACCATCCCCGCCGGAACCCACGACGAATGAAGAACCCTACGGCTGGCTCAAGCCCAATTGCGACGACCGTCGCGACCGCGATCAGGATCAGGGTTGAGCGGACGGAGTCCAAAGCGAGATAGGTGACATAGGCGAGGATCAGGCCTAGGCCGCCGAAAAAACCCGTGCGGAACGGTCGAAACTGCGTAGCGGCGGCGGCAGTGTCGCCTCGGTCACTCTCGGCGTCCGTAATCGCGACCCCAGTCGACCGACGCTGCTCGGCGGCGCGCGGCGCGTTGTGCGGTAACCCGGGAGGCGAGCCGGGCAAGTCCTCGCCGATCTTGATCAGACTGGCTGCTTACCGCACCGATGCTGCCGTGATCAGATTCGGTGCTACCTGACTGATCTTCGGTGCTACCTGACTGATCCGCTTTTGGCGCACCGCCGCCAGTTTCTTCGTTACTCGTCATAAAAATGAGATTAGCTCGCCCGCGGCGATTCATCGTCATGGACAGGGCGCAGCGGGGGCAAATCGCTCAATCAGGTTTGCAGCCGTATCCGGGATCGAAGGCCGCTCGATGTCATTCGTCAGTCGCCGCGGGCTGCCTGCAACTTTCGGTGGCGTGAGAACAGGGGGTTCGACTATCGCCGCTAACACAAGTGCTTCGCTGACCAACGTACTCGGCAGAAAATGCCGGATGTGGCACATTCGATGACCTCAAACTAGCGCTGGCGGGACTGCGCGCGTTTCCGGCCAGCGTCTGCGCAAAGCATCGGGCGTAATCTTGGATGAACTGTGATAGCTGCATCCGCGACATCGGTGTGGCCGCCATTCTGGAACGTCCGCATCAAAAATCACATGCTATTCGCAACCATGCCACAATTAGTCGTGTAAGACTAATCTGGTGTCGTCAATCCGCCTGTTCCTGCTTGGCTCGCTCGCGGAGCGTGGGCCCATGCACGGCCACCAGCTGCGATTGCTCGCCGAACAAGAGCATGTGCATTTTTGGACGGACTTCAAAGTCGGGGCCGTTTACGGCGGTCTGAAACGACTGCTAGGTGAAGGTCTTATTGAAGTAGTCCGCAGTGAACGGCACGGCAACCGCCCAGAGCGGCAAATTGTCGCAATCACCACTGACGGCCGCAAAATACTCGCTCAAAACACCCGCGCAACCCTCGAACAATTCCGGCTGTTGCCAGACTCGTTCGACCTAGCACTTGCGCGTCTGGACCCGAATAGTTACGACGAGCTTCCCGCGATCCTTCGCCAACGTAGACGGCTGATCGGCAGCGTGCTCGCCGAAAACGACGAGAACCTTTCGGCCAAAAGTCAGGTTCTCACCCGCGCAGAAACACATATCCTGCACCACCGACGGTTCCGCCTGCAGGCAGAACTTGATTGGCTCGACTCGGTCATCGACGACCTACCCGCTGTTTTACACGACGAATTGACTCGAGAGGTCAACCCCGATGTCTGTTGAGACCCCCACCCGTACGACCAAGAACCATCCCGACCTCGCTCCCCATGCATGGCGAACCTTGACCGTGTTGCTCATCGGCATCGTGATGTCCTTGATCGATGCGAGCATCGTCAATGTGGCGCTGCCGAGCATCAGGGTGAGCCTGAACGCAAACGAAGCCACCTTGTCCTGGATCGTTTCTGGCTACGCGCTGAGCTACGGTCTCGCGCTTATTCCGGCAGGCAGGCTCGGTGACAAATACGGCCACAAGTGGATCTTCGTAGGCGGTCTCGCACTATTCACGCTCGCGAGCCTCGCCTGTGGACTGGCGCAAAATGATTTTCAGTTGGTCGCTGCCCGAATAGTGCAGGGACTCGCTGGCGGTATCTATTTCCCCGCTGTCACTGCCTTCATTCAGTTGCTCTTCGGTGGCCGAGTTCGCGGAAAAGCGTTTGCGGTCCTCGGAGCGGTGATCGGCGTCTCCACCGCGATCGGTCCGCTCGTCGGTGGACTCATCATTCAGCTCTTCGGCCAGTCCAACGGCTGGAGACTCGTATTCGGTGTGAATCTTCCGATCGGAATAGTGGGAGTCATTCTGGCTATTGCCATGCTTCCGCTCGGCCGGGAAAAGAAGGACCAAGCCGAATCAGCAAAACGCGGCGGCGTGGATGCGATCGGGTTGGTGCTACTTGCCGGCGGTCTCACAGCGATCCTGGTCCCGCTGATCGAGGGTCAAACCGAGGGTTGGCCACTATGGACTTATCTTTCTCTCGCCGCAGGCGTGCTACTGCTCGTCCTCTTGGCATTCTGGGAGCTGGCCTATCAGCGCAGAGGCCGGACGCCACTGCTGGCGCCACGGATTTTTGCTCATCCATCATTTTCCTTCGGAGTGCTACTCGCGTTGGTCTACTTTGCTGCCTTCGTCAGCATCTTCTTCGTGATCTCGCTGTTCTGGCAGTCTGGTTTAGGCCATACCGCCCTAGAAAGCGGCATCGTGTCAGTCCCGTTCGCGATCGGCTCTATCGTTGGGGCGTCGCAAAGCAACCGCCTCGCGCAACGGTTGGGGCGCGTCGTCCTGTCCATCGGAACGGCACTGGTGGCCGTCGGTCTGATCGCACTCTGGCTCGTTCTGTTGCTGCACGATCCACAGACTCTCACCACCTGGGATTTGCTCGGCCCGTTACTAGTCGCCGGCATCGGTAGCGGGCTGTTTGTCGCTCCCAACACCCAATTCATCGTCGCTACGGTTGAGCGATCCGAGGCGGGGTCAGCCAGCGGCGTCCTTGCCACATCGCAACGTATCGGCAGCGCGATCGGTATCGCAGTCGTCGGCAGCGTGTTCTTCTCCAATCTGCCCACATTCCGCGGGCGCCCCACGCCCGCACAACTTGCCAATGGTTTTCAGAGCAGCGTCACCGCGGCCCTCATGATCAGCGCATCGTTCGCTGTTGTCGCGTTCCTACTCGTATTCGTATTACCAAAGCGCGCTTCAGGCAGACCCTCTGCAGCAGGCAGTGGCGCCGCCGATGGTGAGGCAACTGACGGTGCAGCAGCGAATGATGCGAAAACAGAGTCCGATAGTGGTCCAAAGCATCTGGCAGCGGACACTGCGCAGGATTCAGATTTCGAGGGCCTCACCCACCCGAAGCATCTGAGCCAACGGACGGACGAGGAACCCGCATCCGTCTCATAGCTCAGCGGACGAAGTCGCGCGCTGGCGTACAGCCGTAATTGAGCATCCTCGCAGCTACTTCGGTTCGAATCTAGGATGACCGCGTACTGCTTGTACGGTGCAGTCACTCGGCTACTGGGTTCGCGCCTCATCAGCGATGTTTACACTGCTTCTAGCGACCAGAAATCCGGCCGGAATGCGCCACCAAGTCAGCTGCCTGCGCAGCGCGAGGAGTGTCAAAAAATGGTTCACGATATCGCTGGGGATCCACGCATCGATCCCCGGATCAAGGCAATGCTTTCGATGATGCCAATCGAAGCCAGCCCCGACGTAGCCGACCGGCAGACGATGCTTGATGAGGCCAATTCTCCCGAAGCATTGCAAGCGATGCAGGCGCTGCGAGCGGTCATGGAAATGTGCGACACCGAGGAAGCTGCCCCATCGGCCGGCCTACGGGTCCATCGCGAAGCGATTGCGTCTGAGCCCGATGGCAACACGATCAATCTGCAGATTATTCGGCCAGATAGCGACGATGTAGTGCCATGCGTGTACTACATCCACGGCGGCGGCATGGCCTCACTGTCGTGCTTCGATGGCATGTACCGCGGCTGGGGCAAGCTCATTGCCGCAAACGGTGTGGCTGTTGTGATGGTCGATTTCCGCAACGCTGTGAGCGCGTCATCGGTGCCTGAGGTAGCGCCGTTTCCGGCTGGTCTCAACGACTGCATCAGCGGCCTGCATTGGGTCATTGAGCACGCAGACCAATTGGGTATCGA
Source organism: Antricoccus sp. (assembly GCA_039923595.1). Lineage (GTDB taxonomy): Bacteria > Actinomycetota > Actinomycetes > Mycobacteriales > Antricoccaceae > Antricoccus. The sequence continues at coordinate 8,273 of JBDTCL010000085.1, forward strand.
TCCCGCCCGGGTAATCGTCGCGGGTGAAAGTGGCGGTGGAAACCTGACACTTGCCACCGGACTTTCACTCAAACGAAGTGGCGAACTCGGCCTGATTAAGGGTCTATATGCAATGTGCCCATATATCGCCGGTGAGTGGCCGCTTGCCCAGAACCCATCATCGACCGAGAACAATGGGATCCTGCTCGACTTGCACAACAACCGCGGTGCTATTGGCTATGGCATCGAGGCATTCAACGATCGCGATCCCCTTGCGTGGCCCGGATTCGCCACGGTCGATGACGTCACCGGGTTCCCGCCCACGGTGATCAGCGTGAATGAATGCGACCCACTTCGAGATGAGGGAATCAACTTCTACCGGCTCCTGCTTCAGGCAGCAGTACCCGCCCGATGCCGCCAGCAAATGGGCACGATGCACGGGACTGAGATCTTCACGATCGCGTGCCCAGATGTCAGTCGCGACACTGCCCGTGACATTGCCGGTTTCGCGAGCAACTGATTGCGAAGATTCACCGTTCGGACCGCGAGCATCACGATGTCGAGCTGAATTCTTCGACGATGCCTGCGATTGGGATCCGCCCACGTGAAACTACCGATTTGGCTGTGCTCGAGGAGATTCTCGGTGCACAGCAGCCGGCATCGCGCTATCCGCTGCGGTGGCCGTTGCGGTTCCCGGCTGGTGAGTTCATCGTGCGCCCGGGTGAACGAGCTGCCCTGGTGGCGGTGGTAGGCGAACAGGTCGTTGGGCATGTCAGCGTCACTGAGGTCCAGCCAGATGAGATGGGTGCGGCGTGGGCCGCCGGAGTAGGTCGGTCCATCACCGGAATTTCCTGCCTATCGGTGCTTTTCGTCGACAGCACAGTGCGCGGCCGCGGTGTCGGTCGGGCACTGATGGAGGCGGCGGAGTCGTGGATTTTCAACAGTGGTCATGCGGCGGTACTCGATGTGGTGCAGCAAAATTGCGACGCGTTGCGGATGTATCGCAGCCGTGGCTGGCGCGAGATTGGCTTCGCGCGGCCGGCTTGGCTACCCCAATCTGAGCCACCGGTCATTCTGATGGTCAAAGACTTGGCATAGCTGCTATCTGCCCCGATCATGATGACAGGCTGCTGGGCACGACCATGTGGGCTTTGCAATAAGTCAGTTTCATGCTGCTGAGAATCACAACGCTGACTCACCGTGGGTTGCGTGCGGATGCGGTTTATACCGAGGATGCGGGCAGCGGCTCAGCTAAGAAGCGTTCGATATGCGGGACCAATTCACCAGGGTTGGCGACTAAATCGATGTGACCACCGTGATAGGTGACGAGTTCGGAGTGGCGACTCAAGCGAGCGATGATGCGCCCGTTGAGACTGGAGATAATCGGATCATCATCACCGGCAAGAATGAGGATTGGCTGCCGAATCAGCGGCAAGAACGGCACACTTGTCCAGCCGGCGCCAGCCAACAGTTGCAGGGCATACCCACCCTTTTGCCCGCCGCGCCCGAAGTAAGGCAGTAAATCCTTCAAATGATCTTGGTGCTGTCTGAGACTGCCGCCATAAATCGTCCCGGCGATACTCATCATGTGCGCTGGATCTCGGTGCCGTCGCGGCGTCGCCAAATGCGCGAGAACGAACGGGTTAGCCGGAACCGATATAGACCCGGTACTCGTGGCGACCAGAACGATGCGGCGCACCCGCTTGCGCTCAGTGAGTGCGAATTGCTGGGCCAGGGCGCCGCCCCACGAAATACCGAGGACATCAACTTCAGAAACTTCGAGTCGGTCGAGGAGTCGTCCAATGCTCCGCGACAGAGTGCTGAATCGGTATGGCCGTGCTGGCATTGGAGAGCCACCGATACCTGGCACATCAAGGCGAATCACCGGTCGGGCTGGGTCGAGTGCGTCAAGGAACGGCCCGAATGTCTCCAAACTCGCGCCAATTCCGTTGAATAGCAGCAGGGGTGTGCCTCCAGGCTCGCCGTCATGGATCGCTACTCGAAATGTTGCTCCCGATACCTCGACAAGCTCAACGGCGGGTTCGGCAGTGGCGCGCGAGAGTCGAATCACGGGATTGATCTTATCCTTCGTTGCCTGAAAACCATGGTCTTTGAGGGGTCACTTCTCTAGGACATACGTACCGGGCGCATCAGCGAGCGGCTGATGATCCGGGCCGCCGAGTACCTCAGGAGCAGGCATATCCTCTCCGGCCCGTTGGCCGAGCCAAGCGGCCCAATCAGGCCACCAGCTGCCTTGTTCACGCGTGGCGCCATCAAGCCATTCTTGCGCGTCGGCAGCAGGTTCGGAATTTACCTGGAACGAGGCTTTGGCATTTGTCGGGGGATTGACGAGGGCTGCAATGTGGCCGCTGCGCGACAGCACAAATCGTGATTGACTGCCGAGGATCTGAACGCTGCGGTAACAGTTCTGCCACGGCGTGATGTGATCGGAAATGCCGGCCAGCACGTACGTATCCGTGTCCACCTTCGACAAATCTATAGGAATGCCATCGATCGAAACACCGGCCGGTCGAGTCAGCGAATTGTCCAGTCCCATGTCGATAAAATCAGCGTGTAGCTGCGCTGGCATCCGCGTGACATCAGAGTTCCAGAACAAGATGTCAAAAGCTGGGGGCTGATTGCCACAGAGATAGTTATTGACCCAGTACCGCCAAATCAGGTCACCCGGTCGCAACCACGCAAAGCCTTCGGCCAGCCGGTTACCATCCAAATATCCGATCCGACGCGACAATGCTTTGGCCGCTTCAGCAGCGCCCGCGCTACCGAAAGCGGCCGCCTCACCGGCCTTGGTATTGTCCAAGACGGTCACCAGCAAGGTGAAAGCCGCGAGCCGGTCCAGCTGATTGGTCGCCGCGAGATATCCAGCCGTAAGGCTCGCCAGGATCCCGCCGGAGCACGCTCCGATCAACAGCGTCTGATCAGATCCAGTGACTTGCTCGCACGCGCCCATGGCATCGAGAACGGCTTGGACGTAGGTGGTGGCACCCCAATCTGCGTGACTTTTATCGGGATTGCGCCAAGACATGACAAACACTTGTTGGCCGTTCTGGACCAAAAACTCCACCATGCTACGGCCCGGTGCTAGATCAGTCGCATAGAACTTGTTGATCGTCGGTGGCACAAATAGCAGCGGTTTGCTCTTCACCATCTCTGTTTGTGGCCGATATTGGATCAGCTCGAAAACGTCGGTACGAAACACCACTGAGCCCGGTGTTACCGCGATGTTTTCACCCACTTTGAAGCCTGAACTATCGACCATATTAGGGATTCGTGGTGCAGACTTCATATCGTTGACGAAGTTCGCCGCGCCCCTCAGGAGACTGAGTCCGCCGTACTCTAACGCCGTTCGGGCAGAGACGGGGTTCACCAACGGCACGTTAGATGGTGAGAGTGCCTCAGCCACATTCGTCAGAAAGAACCGCACCCGACGGTCATCTCGCCAGTCGAGATCGGCGAGGTCAACTAACTGCTCAAGGGTGTGATTGGTGGCCAAATGAGCCTGCATCGCGCGTTTGAGAAATGGATTGTGCTTCCACGCAGAGTCGGTAAAGCGCGGATCCTTAGGCGGCGCTTCAAGCGCGGACTTACCGGCGGTGATTTTGGCGAGCTCCCCGAGCAAGGAGCCAACGGTACGAGCGGTAGCCCGTGGGCTGGAAGCTAATTTGGCCGTCAACTTGACTGATGAGGAGTTCGGCAAGAAGCGTTTTGCTGTGCCTTGCGCCGCGTCGACGAGCAGAACATCCAATGGTGCCGCGATTTGATCGGCCTGCTCCCGCTCGCGCGATACCGCGCTCATTTCCCCACCAGCTCGCTCGCGTCCACGGGAATCTCCCGTTTGAGAATCTTGCCGGTCGCGCCTTTGGGCAATTCGTCGACGATCTTTACTAAGCGCGGGTACTTGTAGGCCGCCACTCGTTCCTTGACGTAGCTGCGCAGTTCTTCTGGCGTGGCAGTTGAGCCGACCTTCAGCGCCACAACAGCCGCAATCTCCTCACCCAACTCTTCGTGCGTCACACCGACCACCGCTACTTCCTGAACGGCGGGATGCTCGTAAAGCACTTCCTCAATCTCGCGCGGGTAAACGTTGTAGCCACCGCGAATGATCAGATCTTTCTTACGGTCGACGATGAAATAGAAACCGTCCTCGTCCTTGATGCCAATATCGCCGGTATGGAACCAGCCGTCTTTGATTGCCGCAGCGGTGGCGTCGGGTTTGTCCCAGTAGCCCTTCATCACGTTGTGACCCTTGATGGCGATTTCCCCGCGCTCGCCAACGGGCAGCTCGTTATCGTTGTCGTCAACGATCCGGAACTGCACACCGCTGATCGGCCGTCCCACCGATCCGGCCCGCCGCTGGTCTCTCAGATTGAAAGAAGCTACCGGGGAGGTCTCCGATAAGCCATAGCCTTCGAGCACAACGTGACCGAATGCCTTCTCGAAAGCTGTCATGACCTCGATCGGGATCGCCGCTCCGCCGGAAAGGCAGACACGCAGCGTCGACAGATCAAAGGAAGCCTTATCAGGATGGTGGGTCAGTGCGACGTACATCGTGGGCACGGCTTCAAGGACTGTCACCCCATCACGCACGAGCACCTCGAGAGCTTTGCCGGCTTCGAAACGTGGCAGCAAAGTCAGCTCCGCGCCGGCTTTGATAGCGGCGTTGAGCCCGCAGGTCTGGCCGAACACATGAAACAGCGGTAATCCGCCAAACACCACGTCTTGCTCAGTGAGGTTGATCAGCTCGTCGACCGAGACGTCGATATTGCGATCTAGATTCGAATGCGTCAGCTCGGCCCCTTTGGGCTGCCCGGTGGTGCCTGAGGTGTACAGGATGACAGCGGTGTCACTATCCTCGCGCGGTACGACGGCATCCAGTGGTTGCGCGGAGTGCAGTTGCTGACCGAAGGTCGCCGGGTCCACGATGACGACTTCGGCATCCAGCGACTGCGCAGCGGCTACCGCGCCTTGTTCGTAACCAGCCCAGACGAACAGCAGCCGTGCCCCTGAGTTGGTGAGATAGTAGGAGACTTCGCGCTCCTTCAGCAACGGGTTCATGGGAACGACGATTGCCCCAGCGCGCAATGCGGCGTAGTAAAGAATCGCGAACTGCGGCACATTCGGCAGCATGATCGCGACGCGATCGCCGACAGCTACCCCTTTTTCGACCAACAGACCGGCAGCGTAGGTAGTCGCGGTATCAAGCGCCTCGTAGCTCATGGCGGCCTCATCGAGGCGCAGCGCTGTCCGTTGCGGGTGTCGCTGCGCGCTGTTGACCAAATTCTGGCTGATATTCACAGGTGCTCCTTTTATCGTCGCGACCCGACAGGCCACAGCGCCCAACATTGCATACAGTCACGAGCAGAGAACAAGTCTGTCGCAGCACTGAGGCCGGATCATATCGTGAATTAAGAATGATTTGCGAAGAATCCAACTGCTTTAATGGGGCCCGGCGATCGCACCGCACAAAGCCTTCCTATTTCAAGGTAGATACAGACCAATCATCTGTAAGGGCACCGCTTTGTGCTGATTGTGTGTGATGAGTGCTCGGCGGTGATCGCAAAGCGACTTCGATATCTCGGCGGCTGAGCAGAAGGCAACAACATTAGGGCCTGAAGTATCCTGCACTAGCCGGCGCCAACATCGGCGATATGGTCGATTCTGCAGTACTAGTGGTGCCCGCATCTCATGCCGGGATCGGTACGACCGTGAACTGACGCAGTTCGTGTTCACCCGGCAGTAGCGGTTCGTTCTTGGTGATCCTCGTTATCGGCACCCATCTTGTAAGGAGCTAATTATGGCGATGAGCACCGCGGACCTTCATCAGAATGTGCCGTTCTCTGCGACTCTCGGCCTGGAGATGATCGATCCGGATCCGGCCGCCTTGCAACTGCGGCTGCCGCACCGCGAAGCGGTGTGTCGCAGCGGGGGCATGCTGCACGGCGGCGCGCTGATGAGCCTGGCTGATGTTGCTGGCGCCGTCTGTGCATCCCTCAATGCACCTGAAGGTTCCGACACCGCGACAGTCGATTCGACGACTCATTTCCTGCGTCCGGTGCCAAGCGCCGCAATTGCGACTGCCACACCATTGCACGTCGGCCGGACGCTGAGCGTCGTCAGCGTCGAGATCCGCGGCGAGCACAACGACCGCGTACTCGTGCGAGTGACCCAGACACTGGTCGTACGAGCTCGC
>JBDTCL010000086.1:0-10339 GCA_039923595.1 Antricoccus sp.
GTGCCAGGCGTGTTCTTCGAAGATGGCTGCACCAATCAGCGTGAACCACACCGGCAGCAGCCCAGCGGAGAAGGTGAAACCTCCTCGGAGTTGGAACTGGTCGGGGCTGTATCCGAAGAGTAGCGAGATCGCCGTGGCAGCCAGAATGCTGGCCAACAGCAAAACAATGTCGCCGCCAGGTGTAACCAGCCAATTCGACGTGGGCGTAATCGTCGGAGTACATCAGCACGCAGTTCAGATCTTCGGCGGATGAGAAAGATGACGACTATTACTGGTGCGACTAGACCGCATACGCCGAACACCGCAGTTCACACCTGCACCGCAGGGGACTGGTCGCGCAGCTGGCTAAGGTAAGCAGCGGCGAACCAGAACAGCCACGGAAATACGGTCGCGAGGACATAGAAGACGACCGGCCGGTCGTACTTATAAGCGATCGTTCTTATAGGCGATCGCTGCGATCTGCGAATCAGGCTGGGAACCAGTCGCATCGTTAAGGTCAACCAGGCTATTTTTACCCATAGTCCCGTGACTATTCCTCACGCAGACCTAACAGTCAAATTGGTACCGACGTAAGTAGAACGAGTCGGGACTGGAAATAAGGACTAGTCGCCGACGGTCGTTTATTCTCGGCATTGTGAACCACCGACCTAGCCAGACATCGTTGGCAGCCAAAACCTGGCCCCGGTCGGGAAACCGGGTCTGAGCCTCCGCGGGAGTCCACAATCAAGATATCGCTAGGGTTCTAGATTCGAGGCAGCTCATTGTCGAACTTCTGACATCTGCTCTTTACGGAGCACTCGCATGGACAGACCCCATCTCCGCTTCGGTAGACTCTTAACATGGACAACACACCTGGGCGAGGTGCTCACGACGAGTCCATCTCGGTCGCGACGCGATCAGCCAAAACAAGCGTGGTGCGAAGCGGCCTGCTCAGAGGGTCCATTCCACTGGTCATAATGTCCGGGATCGCGCTGGTAATGCGGCTCAACGAGCACCCGGACGCGAAAAGCATGTTCATCGGTGGAGTGATCGCCACCGCAATTGCTGGATTCTCGGTGATTTACGACATTGAATCTTGGAGCCTGATAAAGCAAAGCGCGGTGCACTTTGGCTGCATGGCGCTCATCGTCTTTCCGAGCCTGATCTTCAGCGGATGGTTCACCATCGATGGCCCACTGGATGTGCTCATCATCCTGGGCTATTTCCTTGTCGGCGGCGCGGTGCTGTTCAGCATCGGCTATTTGGTATTTGGGAAGCTACTCAACGGGTCCACCAGGAGGGTCGCGAGGACGCTTCATGACGGTGGTAATGGAAAACCGGCGAATCATTGCCTCACGCGGAGTGACGGCGGGGCTCGACCGCATCGATGGCAGTCGTCTGGCATCGCCAACACCCCACATCGATTGGGTGTTGCGAAAACCTCTTAAGATCGCGTAGCTCGACCGGTGCAGCTGAGTCAACCTCCCGGGTCCCGTCGTCGTCTTGATGCATGTCCGGAATCTCGGTCGCAACGACCGGGAGGCGTGTGTCCAATTCCGCAGTGATGTCGTGTAGTTGGTTGTGTTACTGCTCTACTCGTGATGCCTGCGACGTCGTTACGACCCGTTCGCCCGCGTCGGCCTCGATCGCTTGCTGCCGCGTGCTGTCGGCGTTGGCGAGGGTGTTCGGCTTCTTCGCGCAGTTGCACCCGCCGGTTGGCCTTGCCGACCGCTGGTTGGGCTTGAGTACGCGGATGATTTGGGGACGAAGCATTCGAGAAGGCGGAAGGTTGCCGCAGGTGATGCGTTCGAGCGTGGCGATGCTCTGGGCATCGGTGAAGTCATCGGGGTCGAGGTAGGTGAATGAGTCAATAGCGGCGTGGGGCGAGAGTCGAGAGGTTTGCGAATCTGCACCTACTGACGCGACTCGGTTGACGATGATTGCAAGAGGCGGAAGATCCAGCTGTTCCGAACGTGCGAAGCACAACCAGCGCAGGAGACTTAGCCAAAATGAGGTCGCGCCGCAGTCGTCGTTACGATAAAACACCGGCACCATCGGCACGGTCCCAACGACGTTGACCTACGCTCGAATGTTATAGCGCCACGCGCGGTGGTGACCTCGCCGTGATCGAGGATCGAGGAGAAAGTTGTCTCAGATGTTATCGGCCAACTCATGAAGGTTCTGGTCGTCAATGCAGGCTCCTCCAGCCTCAAACTCCGACTTCTCGGCGACGAGAACATGTTGCTATGTTCGGCCGATCTGTCCGCCGACGCCGACGGATTCGACACCGGCGCTCTCACTGACGCGATCAGCGGATGGCCAAGTCCGGACGTTATTGGGCATCGTATTGTGCATGGCGGTGTCCTGTTCACCGGTCCGACGCGCATCACTGTCGAGGTTGAGCAACAGCTGCAAGAGTTGACAGCGTTAGCCCCGCTGCATCAGCCCAAGTCGCTGGCCGGTCTGGCCGCGGTCTCTGCTCAGTTGCCCGACGTGCCGGCGATCGCATGTTTCGATACCGCCTTTCACGCCACCATCCCAGCGGCTGCTGCCACCTACGCCATCCCCGCGCAATGGCGCGAGCGCTACCACATCCGCCGATACGGATTTCACGGCCTTTCCCACGCGTACGCCTTTGCTCGCGGGGCTGAACTGGCCGGCCGGCCCGCGGACAAGCTCCGAATCGTCACCTGCCACCTTGGCGCTGGCGCCTCGCTCTGTGAGGTCGTGGGCGGGCGCAGCGTGGACACCACGATGGGCTTTACTCCACTCGAAGGTCTGGTTATGGCGACCCGCTCCGGCAGCATTGATCCAGGTTTGGTGCTGTGGCTCGAGGAGCACGAGCATCTCTCGCCGCGCGAGGTCGCCATCGCACTTGAGCAGCAGTCAGGACTGCTCGCTCTGGGTGGTACTGCAGATATGCAAGAAATCGTGGACCGGACCGCCGCTAGCGATTCGCGCGCGCAACTCGCACTCGAGGTCTATATTCACCGTCTCGCTGGGGCGATCGCCGCCATGACTGCCGCGACCGGCGGCCTGGATCTGCTGGTATTCACCGGCGGCGTCGGCGAGCACTGCGCGACGGTCCGCAGCCTCGTCGCCCAGCGTCTGCACTGGGCCGGGGTCGGCATTGACGACGAAGGCAACCGCAACGCCGATGGTGACTGCGACATCAGTTCCCGATCGCGTGACGGCAGCGCTACGGGAGGCGGTGAAACAGACGACGCGGCTGTACGGGTCGTCGTTGTCGAAGCTCGTGAAGACATCCAGATCGCCAATGAGGTACGTGCTATCGAGCTACCCGACTGAACCAGCGGGCTGGCACCCGATGGATTTTCTGCCAGGGGCTCTTCGCTGCTATCGGCGACGCTGGGGAGACGGTCCATTGGACCTCGCACCCCATATCTCAGCGAAGCTGCCTCGACTGACCTCGACGTCCTCGAGTGCAACACGCAGGACTACCTGCTGAGGTGACCCGGCTGGCGGTCGACCGAGGCGTTTGAGGACGTCAACTCCGAGTCACCATCGCGCCGATGTGCCACTTAACATTTCATCGACGGTGAGCCGTTCAAGCTGACGCACGATGCTCTCGCCCAGGTAATCTGCGATCGACGCGTCCGCCTCCGCTGCATCCTTGTCGTCAACGATGGTCAGATTCAACCGCGCGTTGCCGTTAGCATCAAATCTGATCGAGTGGTTTCGGCGGTGGTGGTGATTGGTCCGTCCGGGAGACGTCCTGGGAGATTATGTTGCCGATGTGCGGGCATCGCGGTTCTTTTGCGTTCCCGGTTCCTCGACGCTACGCGTTGTCACCACCGGTGTCCTCGAAGCGCCGCTTCGCGTTGTCACCGAGATCAGCGCTATCGGTGCGGTTTGGGGAGCTCCAGGCCCAGCCCGCGACGTCCGGATGGTCCTCACCGTGCGCCCGCGTATAGGCGCGGGCGATCAGCCGGGCGTCCTGCATTTCCTGGCGAAGCGCAGCCTCGCGGCTGGCCAGTCCAGGAACTCGGTCGAGCACGTCGAGCACCAGGTGGTACCGGTCGAGATTGTTCATCATCACCATGTCGAATGGCGTAGTGGTGGTGCCCTCCTCGATGTAGCCGCGGACGTGGAGTTGGTCGTGACCGTGACGTCGATAGGTCAGCCGGTGGATCAGCCAGGGGTACCCGTGGTAGGCGAAGATTACTGGTTTGTCGGCAGTGAAGACGGCGTCGTATTCGCTGTCGCTGAGGCCGTGCGGGTGTTCGCCTTCGGATTGCAGGCGCATCAGGTCAACCACGTTCACCACGCGTACCTTCAGCGAAGGTACCCGCATGCGCAGGATCGACGCCGCGGCCAGTACCTCCAGAGTCGGGACATCGCCGGCGGCAGCCAACACCACGTCGGGTTCCTCGCCAGCGGTCTCGGTGCCCGCCCATTCCAGCAGCCCGAGCCCTCGGGTGCAGTGATTGATCGCTTGGTCCATGCTCAGCCAGTTGAACGCCGGCTGCTTGCCGGCGACGACGACGTTGACGTAGTCCACCGAGCGTAAGCAGTGGTCATAGGTGGAGAGCAGCGTGTTCGCGTCGAACGGCAGGTAGACCCGGACAACGTCGGCTTTCTTATTCACCACGTGGTCGATAAACCCCGGATCTTGGTGGGAGTCTCCGTTGTGATCTTGGCGCCAAACATGTGAGCTGAGGAGGTAGTTCAGCGACGAGACCGGTCGGCGCCACGGGATCCGTTTGGCAGTCTCCAGCCATTTTGCGTGCTGGTTGAACATCGAGTCGACGATATGGATGAACGCCTCGTAGCTATTGAATACGCCGTGGCGCCCGGTCAGCAGGTATCCTTCGAGCCATCCCTGGCACTGGTGTTCGCTGAGCATCTCCATTACCCGCCCCGCGCGGGCCAGGTGATTGTCGAGCTCGTCGATCGGCCACAGTTCGGCGTTCCACTGCTTATCGGTGACCTCGAAGGTGTCCTGTAGACGGTTGGATGCGGTCTCATCGGGTCCGAAGATGCGGAAGTTTGTCGGGTTGGCCGCGATCACGTCTCGGAACCAGCCGCCCAGCACGCGGGTGGCTTCACTGACTGAACCGCCCGGCACTGGTACGTCGACGGCGTACCCCCGGAAGTCGGGCAGCCGCAATTCCCGGCGGAGCAGCCCACCGTTGGCAACCGGGTTGGCGCTCATCCGCAGCTCCCCGACCGGGGCCAACGCCGTCGCCGTCGGGACCAGCACGCCGAGGTCGTCGAACAACTCTTCGGGCCGGTAGGACCGCAGCCACGAATGAAGTATCTGCAGGTGCTCATCGGTGTCGCGGGCGCTGGCCAGGGGCACCTGGTGCGAACGCCAACTATTTTCCGCCGGGTGACCGTCGATCTCCTTTGGGCAGGTCCAGCCTTTCGGGGAGCGGAAGATGATCATCGGCCAGGCCGGCCGGTCAGTTAGCGTGCCTGCGGTGGCAGCCGACTTGATGTGGGCGATCTGATCCAGCGCCTCATCGAGAGCGGCTGCGAACCGCCGGTGCACTTCGATCGGATCCTCGTCGTCGAAACCACCAGAGATCAGGTATGGGGTGTGACCGTAACCGCGCATCAGGCTCATCAGCTCATCGTCGCCGATCCGGGCCAGCACGGTCGGGTTCGCGATTTTGTAGCCGTTCAGGTGCAAGATCGGCAGTACTACTCCGTCCTGGGCGGGGTTCAGGAACTTGTTGGAGTGCCATGCGGTGGCCAGCGGCCCGGTCTCCGCCTCCCCGTCACCGATGACCGCCGCGACCAGTAGGTTCGGATTGTCGAACGCCGCGCCGTACGCGTGCGACAGGGAGTAGCCCAGCTCACCACCCTCATGAATCGAGCCTGGCGTCTGGGCGGCGGCGTGGCTGGGGATCCCGCCGGGGAAGGAAAACTGCCGAAATAGTCGCTGCATCCCTTCCTCGGACTGCTCAATGGCCTCGTAAACCTCGCTATAGGTGCCATCCAGGTACGCGTTGGCTACTACCGCCGGACCGCCGTGGCCGGGGCCGGTGACGAACAGGGTGCTGAGTGAGCGCTCCCCGATCACGCGATTCAGATGGGTATAAATGAAGTTAAGACCGGGGGTGGTGCCCCAGTGGCCAAGTAGTCGTGGCTTGATGTCGTCGCGCACCAATGGTCGGCGCAGCAGGGGGTTGTCAAGCAAATAGATCTGCCCCAGCGCCAGGTAGTTGGCCGCTCGCCACCACGTGTTCAACTGCTCCAGTGTCTCGGCGCTGATCGGCTCGCCGGTACCGGACGGCCAAGAGGATGTCTTCTGTTGTGTCGTCATCAGGCTCCTAATGTTGTGTGGTCCTTGATCGCTTGGTCCGGTTGGTGTGCACCCGATGAAAGAAACCTCAGACTATGGTCCTGCGCTCAACAGAGGAATGGTAGTGCCCAAAGACCCTGGCCCATTGGCGTGCGGCGCTCGAACTGTGCCGTTCCATAGACGCTGTAACGCCAATCTCCATCGCAAATGTCAGTGATGCTCGAAAAGTGAGCAGATGTGATGCTTGAAGAGTGAGCACTTATCCATGATTGGGAAGTGATCACTTTGGAAGACTGGGCATTGATCCGTCATTTGTATTTGAGCGAGAAGTTGGCGAAGGCTGAGATCGCCAGACAGGTCGGAGTTTCGAGGAACACCGTCGCGAAAGCAATTGCATCAGCTGAGCCGCCGTCGTATTCCAGGGCGCCGAAGGCGACGTTCACACCGTTTGAGCAACAGGTGCGGCAGTTGCTGTTGGCGACGCCCTCGATGCCGGCGACGGTCCTGGCTGAGCGCGTCGGCTGGTCGGGTTCGGCGCCGTGGTTCCGTCAGAACGTCGCGTTGATCAGGCCGGACTATGCGCCGACTGATCCGGCCGATCGGATCGTCTATCACCCGGGCGATCAGATGCAGTGCGATTTGTGGTTCCCCGAGCCAAAGATCCCGGTCGGCGACGACACGTTGGTCATGTTGCCGGTGTTGGTGATGGTCGCGTCGTTCTCCAAATTCGTTACCGCTGTGATGATCCCGACTAGAACGACCGCGGACCTTCTGTCGGGCATGTGGTCGCTGTTGTCGACCCAACTGGGTGCTGTTCCCCGTCGACTGATCTGGGACAACGAAACTGGGATCGGCAAACGCAACAAGCTCGCCAGCGGGGTTGGTCAGTTCTGCGGCGCTCTGGCAACGAAGATGCACCAGTTGAAGGCTTATGACCCTGAGTCCAAGGGCGGGGTCGAACGGATGAACGGCTATTTTGAGACATCGTTCCTGCCCGGGCGAGATTTCGAGTCACCGGCGGATTTCAATACCCAAATGGCCCACTGGTTGCCCAGAGCTAACTCGCGCACTGTCAGGGCTTTGAAGGCCAGACCGGTCGATCTACTCGAGATCGACAAGGCGTCGATGCTGAGGTTGCCGCCACTGGCACCACCTGTCGGGTTGCGGTTCAGGATCCGGCTGCCCAGGGACTACTACGTCCGTGTCTTCGCATGCGACTACTCGGTTCACCCGTCTGGGATCGGGCGGATGGTCGAGGTGGTCGCCGACCTCGAAAGGGTTGTTGTCAGTCTCGACGGTCGAGTCCTGGCTGAACACCGGCGCTCGTGGGCAAACGCGCGCACCATCACCGATCCTGAGCATGTGATGGCCGCAGCACGGTTGCGCGAAGCATTTCAGCAGCCTCGACACGAGTCGGCTGGCACCGATGTGATGCTGCGTGACCTCGCCGACTACGACACCGCGTTCGGTGTCGACATCGAGGTCGCCTCGTGAACGCCGCCGAGGACCTCAGCAAGCAGATCGACTACCTGGCCCGGGCGTTGAAAGCACCCAGGATCGGCGAAGCAGCGGCCCGATTGGCCGCTCAAGCACGTGATGCGGGTTGGACCCACGAGGAATACCTTGCAGCCGTCCTGGACCGAGAAGTCTCAGCCCGCGACGCCTCGGGCGCGCAGCTACGGATCCGGGCTGCCGGGTTCGGGACAAGCAAGACGATCGAGGACTTCGTCTTCGACCATCAGCCCGGACTCAAACGTGACACCATCGCCCATCTGGCGACCGGGACGTTCCTGGCCACGGCCGAGAATGTGGTCCTGCTCGGACCGCCCGGGACCGGGAAAACGCATCTGGCTGTCGGGCTCGGGATCAAAGCAGCCCAGAGCGGGCATCGGGTTTTGTTCGCGACAGCGACCGAGTGGGTCACCCGTCTGCAGGCCGCTCACAGTGCTGGCCGGCTCGTCGACCAGCTCGCACGGTTGCGGCGTTACGGGCTGCTGATCGTCGATGAAGTTGGCTACATTCCGTTCGAGCAGGACGCCGCGAACCTGTTCTTCCAACTCGTCTCCTCCCGTTACGAACACGCCTCGCTCATCCTCACCAGCAACCTGCCCTTCGCACGTTGGGGCGACGTGTTCGCAGACCAAGTCGTCGCCGCAGCAATGATCGACCGCATCGTGCACCACGCCGAAGTCATCACCCTCAAAGGAAGCAGCCACCGGCTCAGGAACACAGGAATCGACACCCTGCCATCAGCCAGAGCAGAAAACACGACACACTAGAACCAACAAACCACCTGCACACTTTTCAAGCAGCAGAAGTGCTCACTATTCGAGCATCACCGACAGCAAAGCCAGCGAGCGCGGTAGGTGTTTGGGCGCCGACCAACCGACGTGGTAATCGCCCCAATCTGCCGACAAGACGAGACAAGGTCCAGCCGGGGTCGGCGGCGCCCCGATGACTGGCTGAAGACCGCGCAGCCCCCGTTGAGGTGTCGCTGCTGCGCTCAATAACCGCCAGCTGTCGGGGATGTCGGCACAGTCGTCCTGGAGGTCCTCGCAGAGGACAAACGCCAGGATTGCACGATTCTGATCGCGGGCGCGAACACCCTGCTGCGGAGCCACACTTCTCCTTCCGTGGCTGGTCGAGAGGGTAATCGCCCAGGGGGGTGCCCAGTCGTAAGTGATGGGGTCCGATACCTGGGTCGCGGTTCAGGCCGCCTCGACGGACGGCGGAGTTTCCTGCGCGGTTCCGGACGGACAGGATTCCTGCGGGGCACCGGTGATCTTGCTATCTTCACCCAATGAGCACTGGCAGTGGGCGTGCTATGCGCATGCGGTGCTCACCGCGCCCAGTGTTCAATTCTGATCATGCACTACTGCAAGAACAGCAAAATCACTGGTAAAGCGCACGCCGATGCAGCCGACAGCTAAGCTCCGAGGCAGTCACGGGATCGCGAGAAGCTTCACATAGGAAGGATTCGCAGATGAACTCAACAACGCAATCAGACCCGGTGGTAGTGGGAATCGATGGTTCAAAGAACTCCATCAAAGCATTGCGGTGGGCTGCTGAATACGCGCGACAGTACGAGCTGCCACTTGTAGCGATAGCCGCTTGGGGGCTCCCGGCAGCCGCCGACTACGCCCCCTACTACGTGGGTCAGGATGAATACTCGGACGTGCTTCAGACCCACACCCAGACGATGCTCGATACGGCCATCCGGGAAGCGGGCGTGGACCAGACCCAGGTGCAGGCGCGTACGGTGCGCGGACAACCCAGGGACACGCTGCTCGCAGCGGCCCAGTCTGCCCGTCTGCTGGTCGTCGGCGCCCGAGGCCGCGGTGGGTTCGTGGGGATGTTGCTGGGCTCAGTTAGTCAACAATGCATCCAGCACGCTCCGTGCCCAGTAGTCGTCGTCCCCGCTGAGTCGGTGACACATTCAACAATCAGTTCATAAGCGCCGCCCTGCCCCGGTGAACGCGATGCGGCAGTCGTCGTCCCCGCGATCCGCGAACGATCTGACTAAGTCCCAATCTTTATCCTCGGGGCACGAGGGGCTGAGGATCCTCCGGCGACAGTCTTGGCACAGGGATCACGGTCCCGAAGAACCGATGTCTGAGAGGGACATTCGGGAACGGCACTTACTTCCAACGCCGCCAGTTCTAATGAAAGAAGCAAATAATGTCCACAGAAAAATTACCGATTGTCGTCGCGCTCGACGGCTCACCCGAGGCGGGCGCCGCGCTGGATTGGGCGCTGCTAGAAGCCCAGTCCCGCACCACGCCGCTGCGTCTAGTGTGCTCCCTCGCCCCCTACAAATCGTTCCTAGCAAGACAAACCGATGGCCCGATGTCGGTCTCGAGGCAGCAACAGGCACAAACCGTCGCAGCCACAATGCTCGCGACCGCCGCCGAGCACTCAGCGACCGTCGCGCCCGAAGTCACCGTCACGACGCATCTTTACCACGATGACAACGACGCCGCCAAAGTTTTGCTCGCTGAGTCCGCACGGGCGTCCACCATCGTGCTGGGGTCCCGCCGTCGCGGTGCACTTGGTTCGGCCGTGATGGGCTCCGTCGGGACAGCCGTGTCG
>JBDTCL010000087.1:0-3717 GCA_039923595.1 Antricoccus sp.
CCAAGCGTGACTAGCGAGAGGAATGCACCATGGATGATCAGGACTTCGACGAGATCCTTAAGGCGGTACGACACTTCATTCGTGAGGAAGTTGTGCCTGCCGAAGATGTGATCGAGGAAACCGACGAGATCCCCGAGAGTCTGCGTCAACAAGCTAAAGATATGGGTCTTTTCGGCTTTGCCATTCCAGAGGAGTACGGCGGCCTCGGGCTCAGCATGCAGCAAGAGGTAGCGCTGTACCTAGAGCTCGGCTGGACTACTCCAGCGTTCCGCTCGATGTTTGGTACGAATAACGGCATCGCAGGGCAGGTTTTGGTGAAGGCCGGCACCGACGCGCAGAAGAAGGATTGGTTGCCGAAGCTTGCCTCGGGCGAAGTGACCGCTTCTTTTGCCCTTACCGAGCCCGAGGCGGGCTCGGATCCGAGCACGCTGCGTACGACCGCTCGCCGCGACGGCGAGGATTGGGTCATCAACGGTGGCAAGTGCTACATCACCAACGCCGCTTGGTCGCAGGTGCTGATGGTCTTCGCGCGCAGCAATGACAATCCTGGTGGGCGAGGGATCTCGGTCTTTCTTGTTCCGACAGATACGCCAGGGGTGTCGGTCGCGCCGCACGATAAAAAGATGGGCCAGCGCGGCGCGTGGACCTCAGATATCAACTTTGAAGACGTCCGCGTGCCGGCCACGGCACTGATCGGTATGGACGAAGCACTCGGTTTCCCGACAGCGATGCGCTCGCTGCAGCAAGGCCGAGTGACGATAGGCGCGCTATGCGCTGGCGTTTGTCAACGACTGGTCCACGAAAGCGCGAAATATGCCGCGGAGCGGCATCAGTCGGGTCGTCCGATCGGCGATTTTCAACTGGTGCAGGGCCTGGTCGCTGACTCGCAGACTGATGCTTATGCCGCCCGCGCCACGGTCATCCAGGCCGCGAAGGACTGGGATGATGACGTCGATCGCCGGATGGCGCCATCGGTGGCGAAATACTTCGCGTCCGAAGCGGTCGGCCGTGTTGCCGATCGATGCGTCCAAATCTTTGGCGGCGCCGGTTATATGCACGGCATCGTTGCTGAGCGGTTCTATCGCGATGTGCGGTTGTTCCGTATTTATGAAGGCACCAGTCAGATTCAGCAAGTAGTGATCGCGAAGCAGTCATTGAAGCCGTACCGAGACGCATAGCCCGAGACGCATAGCCCGCGACGCGCAGCCCGGCGACGGGCAGAGACCGCGACTTGGTGTCGACGACGTGCACAGTTTGCAATCGGTAGCCCGCGACGTTAGCGCCGGTCGGGACTACTGGCTTAGCGCTGGTCAGGATTGTTGTTTTTCCGCTTCCTGATCTTCTTCTTGCTCTTCTTCGACCCGTTTCTTGATCCGTCCCATGCCAGGGAGGTGTCCGAGCATCTCGTTGAGCTCTTTAGAAGCATCCAGCATGTCGCGCAGATCCGGCGCGACGGAATCGAGGGTCTTCAGGATCGGCAGAATATCCTCACGGGTGCTCTCGACAATCTCTGGAAGCATGTTGACAAGCTTTACGACTGCATCAACTTCGGCGGGACTCGTGGTCTCGGCGAGCCGGTCCAACACGGGCTTGAGTTTCGTTAATGGGGGCTCAAAGTCGGTCAGGAGGCGGGTGCCCTCGGTGACCAGTTTTGCGGCGTTATCGACCACTCCCTGGGTGCGAGCGACGGTCGATTCGGCCTTCGCGATGACCGCGTTGGTTGCACCGACCGTTTTATCGGCCGCACCGACGACCCGGTTGGTGCGCGTGATCGTTTCGTCAGCGCGACCCACGGTCGTTTCGACCCCGTCGATGATGGTGTCGACCCGCTCCATGATCGCCTCGACTCGATCGACGAGCGTCTCGACCTTGCTGATCAGGGTGAATAGCCGCGGCGGCATCGCGATAAGTTGCTCGATGCTCGCGGTGGCTTGGCTGGTGATGTTGATGAGGTCGCCTGGACCCGGAAGACGCATTCCTATGACGGTAGTGCCTCACGCGAACCATTGCTAGCAATATGGAATAGGGATACGTTCCACGCTTGCGGCGCTGATAACTGGGCGTCGATGCCAGTCAAGCTCTCGTGCGGATGAGGTCGCCACGTGGTGGCTGATCCTCAATCAGTGCTACTGGCTGCGAAGAGTTTGGTGAGTGTCGCATGCAGGGCGCGTTGCTCGTTGGTGGTGAGCGGGGCCAGTAGTTCATCTTCAGCTGCATCGGCGGCGTGCCGAAGCTGGGTCAGAAGTTTTTTGCCGCTAGCGGTGAGGGTGACTGCGTTGCGGCGGCGGTCAGCGGGGTCGGCATTGCGAGCGAGCAAACCGCGTGCCTGCAGTTGGTCAATTACCGGTACGGCATTACGCGGATCGATGCCGACGAGGTGACTGAGCTGCTGTTGGGACATAGCACCGAGTTGAAGGAGTGCAATCAGCGCGCTGTAGTGATGCGGGGTGAGGTCCTCTTCGAGCAGCGTACGTGCCCAGCGTCGGCGCGAGTCACCTCCGACGCGGGCTAGGAGGTATCCGGTGCTTGCTTCGAGCCCGGCTGGCTCGACCAGTTGAGGTGGCTGACTCGCCGAGGCCTTGTGCTCATGTTTCATGTCTGCCATGCTACATGATAGACATGAAACATGTCATTTTAAATCTCGTCGAGGAGTGATCACGATGGCGCACTTACCAAGTTACGACCTGCGAGGACGCGTCTGCGCTGTCACCGGCACTACGAGCGGCATCGGTTTAGAGACCGCACGCGGCTTAGCCCGAGCCGGTGCCAGGGTGCTGATGATTGCCCGAGATCGCAAGCGTGGCGCTGATGTAGCAGCGCAGATTCAGGTCGAAGGTGGGCCAGGGCGGGTGGAATTGCTGATCGGTGACCTTGCTGATCAAGGCGATGTCCGCGCGATCGCTCGCCAGATTTGTGATGAGCACGATCGTCTCGATGTACTGATCCACAACGCAGCAGCGGTGAATTCCACCCGGCGGGTCACCACCGACGGAATCGAGGCCACGTTGGCCGTCAACCACCTGGCCCCGTTTCTGCTGACCAACTTGCTCACGCCGATCCTGCGGGGTACCCCGCACTCCAGGGTGATCACCGTCAGCTCCTATATGCACACCAGGGTCAAAGACATTGCGTGGGACGACCTGCAGGCTGAGCACGACAACAGCGCCGCCGCAACCTACAGCGCGGCCGCAACATACAACCTGACCAAACTTTTCAACCTGCTATTCACCTATGAACTTGCCCGGCGTTCGGCCGACACGACCGTGACCGCCAACGCGCTGCATCCGGGGTGGCCACTGAAAACGAACCTGGGCCGCGAACAGACCGGGCCGGGCGCGATATTCAACCGCGCAACAAAGCTCATTGGGGCGTCCGCGGCCAACGGAGCAAGAACGACTCTCTATCTCGCGGCTTCATCGGACGTTGCCGACGTCACTGGTCAGTACTTCGCTCGATGCCGCCCCGCGAAGTCCTCAGCCCTGGCGCGCAACGCTGCCGCTGCCGACAAGCTGTGGGCGCGCAGCGCGGAACTCTGCGCTGTCGTGGCGTAGGTCCATCGATAGCCGCCAATCAGCGGTCGGTGTTGCTTGGCGTCACCGCTGTCGGTCGGCGGGAACCGAAGGTCACGGATCAACTCGCCATCAAACCTGGTGACACGGTCGTTGTGGTCGGCGCCGGACCTGTCGGGTTGTCCACGATCCTTACCGCGCGCCTGTA
>JBDTCL010000088.1:0-4348 GCA_039923595.1 Antricoccus sp.
GATGTCGATGGCGCTTGGTGATTACGGCATGCCCTGCGCGGTTGATTTGCCACCGTTCTTCGCGACTAACACCGAAACTGCCGCACCGGATAATCCGCTCGGCGCCAAAGGAATCGGCGAGTCTGGCACCATCGGCTCAACCCCGTCAGTGCAGAACGCCGTAATCGATGCGCTATCTCATCTGGGTGTGCGTCATATCAATATGCCGTGCTCGCCAGAGCGAGTGTGGGAAGCGATCAGCGCAGCCAAGAATGGCTCGTTGCCGGCGATGTGGACTGATGTGCCTGCTGCCTTCGGGGCACTGCCTGAGGTGAAGGCAACCAGCGGCGGGCCAGCATCGGAAATCGACGCCTGACCGAGGAGGCGTTCGCGGACACGGTTTAGGAACTATCTGCCGGGCGGTCGACGTAGGACGGCCGGCAGCAGTGCAGCGCCCGTTGTCCACGTCGCCGCGACGTCACGCGGGTTCGAGATCGCACAACGCTTCAACGACAGACAACCACATCCGATACACGAATCCAGCCCGTCGCGCAGTCGCTCGAGAGCAGCGATCTGTTCATTCAATCTGCCGTACCAATGCCGGGTGATTTTTTGCCAGTCTGCTTTGGTAGGCGTACGACGATCGGGTAGTCGTGAGAGCTCAGTCCTGATTTCATCCAGTGTCAGACCGACATTGCTCGCGGCCCGGATGAAAGCCAGCCGACGCAGGACGGCACGTTCGTATCTGCGTTGGCCACCGGCGCTTCGGCTCGCCGTGATGAGTTCCTCGGCTTCGTAGTATCGCAAAGCTGACGAGGCAAATCCGCTGCGCCTGGAAACTTCACTGACCGTGAGCACATCATGAGTGTCCATGCCTACCGACCTTCTCAATTTGGAAACTTTAAGATTCGCTATTGACTTAAAGCTTACTTTAACTTGAAGAATAGCCCTTACCATATTGATTGATAGGAGCTAGTCATGCAAGTCGCACTAATTACCGGTGGCTCGGCCGGTCTCGGCCTCGCAATGATCCGCGCGTTGACTGACGGTGGATGGACAGTTGTTACCGATTCAAGGCATCCAGGACCTCTCGCCCGCATCGCCGCAGAACAAGTCCTAACTGTTCCCGGAGACATTGCTGATCCGACGCATCGGGATCGGCTCGCCGCGGAAGTTAATCGACTCGGTCAGTTGGATTTGTTGATGCACAACGCGAGCACCTTAGGTCCGCTGCCGATGACCCAGTTACGCGCGCTATCGGCGGCTGCTTTCACAAATATATTTGAGGTGAACGTCGGTGCGCCCCTGCTACTCACCCAGCTTGTTATTCCCATCCTGAGTGCGAGTCGCGGAATCTTGCTCTCGGTATCTTCAGACGCTTCGGTGTCTCATTACGAATGTTGGGGAGGCTACGGAGCCTCCAAGGCAGCACTGGACCATGTTGTGTTGACCGTCGGTGCAGAGGAAGGCATTAAGGCCTATGCGGTGGATCCGGGTGATATGCGGACCCAGATGCAGCAAGACGCCTTTCCCGGTGAGGATATTTCTGATCGACCGCTGCCCGATTCGGTCGTGCCGCATCTTCTTGGGTTGATCCAACGACAACCAGAATCCGGACGCTACCAAGCGGCTGCTATTGCCGTCCAAGATTCTGCTGCTCGGCAGACCGGGCCGACGAATTCGGAGGTGGCGTAATGCGCACGCTCGCTGAAATTCCTACCACTAAGTTTGACCCGCCAGCGGATTCGTTCGCACCTGCTCCAGTCGAAACACGCGGTATCACGCGCGACGGTGTCCGGTTGCTCGTTGCTCGACCGAATGCAATCACGCACACCCACTTCGCCGACCTAGCCTCGCAGCTCGGGCCCGGCGATGTGATCGTCGTGAATGATTCGGCGACAATCGCCGCAGAGTTTGACGCGCGCAGCGATCGGCACGGTGCTGTCGTGTTGCATATCGCCGCTCCGCTCGATGATGGCAGTTGGGTGCTCGAAGTGCGAACCGCACCGACAGCGTCCCGGGCAATTCTTGACGGTCAACCTGGCGAGGTGTTCCGCGGCGGTCAGATCAGCTTGCAATTGCTGGAGCCATACCCGAGGGGATCGTCGCCGACCGATCATGGGAACCGGTTGTGGCGTGCTCGGGTTGAAGGGGACCTCACTGAGCATCTGACTCGTCGGGGACGGCCAATCGCCTATGGTTATCTCGATAGCCGCTATCCACTTGCCGCGTACCAATCGGTATTCAGTCTGCGCCCTGGTAGTGCTGAGATGCCGTCCGCTGCTCGGCCATTCACGCCATCATTGGTTGCCGAGCTGGTTACGCGCGGCGTGGCGATCGCGCCAATCACGCTGCATACCGGGGTCTCTTCGCAGGAGGCTGGCGAAGCGCCACAGGCTGAACGCTTCTCCGTGAGTTCATCGACGGCGCGGTTGGTCAACGCGCTACGAAGTGACGGCGGCAGGGTTGTCGCTGTCGGTACTACCGCGACGCGCGCTATCGAGAGCGCTGTTGTCGATGGCTGTGTGGTTGCCCGTCAAGGTTGGACTGAGCGGGTGGTCACTGCGTCGAATCCACCGGAAATCGTCACCGGACTCATCACCGGATGGCACGATCCGCAGGCTTCCCATTTGTTGCTGGTTGAGGCGCTCGCCGGCCCGCACCTGGCCCAAGCCGCATATGACGCCGCCGTCAAGAACGGGTACCACTGGCACGAGTTCGGTGATTCTGCGCTGTTCTTACCGTAGTAGTTGCCTAAATCGGATCGATACGACGAACCGCCGAAATCTAAACCTTGCGTTTGGTCCAGTCGGCGATGAGGTCGGCGAGGGTATCTCGCTGACCTTCGCCGAGGAAGTAATGGTCACCATCGAGCTCGTAGGACTCTTTGTCGGTTGCGCCGAGCGCTTCGTGCATCGCCTGAGCGTCTGAGGGGTACACGCCGGTGTCGGCGTTGGCGTTGATCACCAATGACGGCACGGTGATCCGGGCGAGATGCGGCTGCGCCCGGGTTTGCGAGTCCTGCAGACTCCACATCCCAAGCCAATTGCGCAGGGTGGTCTGGCCACCGATCCCGAAAGCGGTTCGGTTGACCTTGCGTGGTTCGCCCGGATAGCACGAATTTGGTTTGCGCTTGGTGGGCTCGATCGACGGATCGACCATGCGCGGATCGGCCCAAGTGCGATAGACCGAGAACGGTCGATCGTAAAAGCCCAATCCCCTCATCCGCGCTAGCTCGCTCTTTGCCCATGCGGTGATGCGGTTGTTGCGCTCGACTTGGGCCGCGCGGTACCGAATGATGAAATCGTCCGCGTACGGCACGCCATTGTTTGGATTCCAAAGATCTAGCGCAGGATCGGTGCGCACCGGATCGGACTCGTCAATGACGGCGGCATCCATCCAGTTGGTCAGCACATCGGGACGTCCGAGATGGGCGGCGACTGAGACATAACCGTCCGCCGGGGACAACGTGTCCACTCCCCGCGCGAGCTGCATGCCTTCAGCTGCGGTGACATTGGGTTCGACGGCCTGTGATTGGTAGGCAGCCATGAGGGATCCACCACCAGAGTTGCCGAGGATAACTACCTTTTCGATACCGGCAACTTCGCGTAACCACCGGACACCGGCGCCAATATCGACAAGCGCGTGATCGAGCAAGAATTGATGTTCGTAGCCGCGATAGCGAGTGTTCCACCCCAGGAATCCAAAGCCGCGTTCTGCAAGGTACTCGGCGAGATAATGCTGCGAGAAATCGATCTGATAGTGGGTCGCGATGAAGGCGATGCGTGGCTGCTGATCGGAACGTCGGTAGTAAAGGCCCTGGCAAGGATACCCGCCTGCACCGGCCCGAGCACTGGTTTCAGAAACGATACCGACGAACTCCCGAGTGGTGCTCACGCACTGCCATCCTTGGCTTGGTCTGGCTTCCAGTAGATGCCGTGATACCAGACATCAATGAGCGACTGCACGATCGACTCCTCCTCCTCGTCGGTCAGGCTCGCCGACTGGTCACTGGCAAGATGCTCATATGCGGTGTGCATGAGCATCGCGTTGATCGCGATACCAGTGTTCTCAGGACTTAAACCGGGGCAGTAGCCATCCCGTTGCGCAATGCGCACCATCGCGCACACACCGTCGCGGACCAGATCACAATCAGAACTCCACTGATGCGCAAATTCATCGTTGATCATCGCCAACTGAAAGACGCCGATCATCTGAGCGAGACACTCACGATAAGTGTCCCAGTGAGCGCGAGTGAAGATCGTGATTCGCGTACGAGGATCCAGACCATGTGCGAATGCTGGCCGCGCGCGACTGACTGCGAGTTGCTTGAACTGATCTGCCCAGTGCCGGACGAGATGCTCTTTTG
>JBDTCL010000089.1:0-7750 GCA_039923595.1 Antricoccus sp.
TGCATCGCCTCCATTCCGTAACGCGCAGCGAGATGACTCTGGAGGCCGCCCGATGCTGTCGACGCCTCCGTGTCGAAGCCGGCACCTCCAAGGAGGTAAGCCTTTGCTGTCTTGCATGCAGCTTTGATCCCTAGTGACTGGAGTACCGCGTCGATCGTCTGCTCGGCCATATGGCGTGAAGTCGTCAGCTTTCCGCCGACTACGGTCACGAGGCCATCGGGATCAACACGGATCTCGTGATTGCGCTTCACATCCAGAGTTTTGCCGCCTGCCGCTGCGATCAGAGGTCGGCAGCCAGCGATGGAGCCGACGACGTCGGATTCGGAAATGTCGGTGATCAGAACCTTCCGGGCGCCATCCAGCAGGAAGTCCATGTCTTCCTTAGTGCAGTTCACATCATCCAGATCGCCGGTATAGTCATCATCTGTCGTTCCAAGGAGACTAATATTGCCCCAGCGGGTAATCGTTGCACGCCGAGTACGTCCTGGCACCGGGATGGTCGTGGTGCAATCATTTCGGATCTTCAGCCACGGTAGGGCGATATGGACGCCCTTAGCCGGTCGAATGTTCGGTGTCTGCACTCCCGTATCGGCACCGGTCCAATCGCGCAACCAGACGCCCGTCGCGACAACTACTGATCGCGCGCGAACATTGATCTCCTGATTTCCATCGCGCAGAACTGCGCCCGCTACTTTGCCATTTGAACGACGTATATCGGTGGCCTCAACATAGTTCACGACCGCTGCGCCGTGATGCATCGCGGTCCGAGCAACCGTCAACGTGAGCCGGGCATCGTCGGCTCGCGCATCGTAATACAACAACCCGCGTTCGACCTTCGATGGATCAAGGGTGGGGCAGCGCGCGAGTGTTTCCGCGCGACTCAAGCTCTTGTGCAGCTTGCCTTCGCGCCAGCCACCAGCGAGGTCATATGACCACAACAGACCCTCGAATGCCTTAACAAGCCGCTTATCGATAATTCCGTCTTGGTTCAAGATCGGAAACATAAATGGCAACCGCTGAACCAGATGCGGCGCGTTGCGCCGCAGCCGCTGGCGTTCAAGCAGCGAATGTCGGACTAACGGCAAGTTGCCCTGCTCGATGTATCGAAGGCCACCGTGGATCATCTTGGATGATTTTGAAGAGGTTCCCGAAGCGAAGTCTGATTTTTCGACCAGCGCGACCCGCAGTCCCCTGAGCGCCGCATCGAGCGCCGTGTACGCCCCGGTGATGCCGCCGCCGATTACGAGGACGTCGAATGTTTCGTCTTCTAGCCGGGCCAACTGCAGCGATCGGTCGTATGGTTTCGGCTCGGTTTCAACCATTCTGGCGGTCGCCTTGTTGATTGTGCGGCCAGGCAGTTTCATGAGATCGCTCCTTCACTTTGACGGGCTGCACCAAGCTCGGCCCGTAACCGTATTTCCCAGGTCGCTCTGCGCTCCGCTCGCGCATCAGCGCAGATCGCTGGCATGAAGACCTGATCGGGCCTAAGTAATCTGGTCGCATCAGCGAGGCTTTGCCAAAGCAAACCGGTTGATCCAGCGAGGAAAGCGGCACCACGCAAGGTCGCCGAATCGGCGCCTGCCTGACGTTCCATCGGTACGCCGGTCAAGTCCGCCTGCAATTGCAACAGCGGATCAGACGCCGCCAGCCCACCGCCGACTCGCACGTTCACAGTCTCTCGAGTCGTGACCTGAGCATTGCAGTGCATTGCATCAGCGACTGAATGCGCGATTCCCTCTAGGACGGCGAAGGCGATCTGCTCGCGAGTTGTTGACAACGAGATTCCACTCAACGAACCACGTAGCGTAGGGCTCAGTTCCGGCGCTCTTAAGCCCGCTAAAGCCGGGATGCAGGTCACGCCAGCGCTATCTATGGCCTCTATGGCGAGCCTACTGATCTGCTCGGGTGAGTCGAACCAGCCTCCGCGATCACACATCCACCCCAATGCGGACCCAGTGGTAGGCGCGTACGTCTCCACGGCATACATCGGAATTCCGTTCGCTCGCCAGGCAAGTAGCGCAAGTGTCGCCGCGTACTGGGTCGAGGGGGGCGGCCGGTGCCCGAGTATCAGATCGCAGAACGAGCCGGTCCCGTGCACGACCGTTGCATCAGCGGTTTTAATCGCACCCAGACCGATAAGCGCGGCGTGTTGATCGCCGATCACGGCTTTGATCGGTACCGCGACACCGACGAGGTCGGCGCGGGTTATGCCGACCTCTTGGTTGTCATCGACGAGTGTCGGGAGCAAGTCCAATGGCATCCCAACTGCGTTCAGCCAGGCATCGTAATATCGATGCTCGGCGAGAATGTATCCACCAGAGGCGCTCGCATTCGTCGCCGAGGTTACATGGGTCGACCCTGTGGAGAGATGCCAGAGTAACCAAGTATCGATGCTGCCGAACATGAGCCGGTTCGCATCGCGCGCGGCACGGACCTCGGGCGTCAGCGCGAGATGTCGCGCGGCCCAGAGATACGAAGAGCGAACCCCAGCAGGTCTACCGGTAGCGGGGACCAACCGGTCATCCCACTCAAGTCCTAGGCGAGCGACATCGCCGCTATAGCGAGTGTCTTGCCAGGCCATCGCAGGCACAAGTGGCCGACCGGTCCGGCTATCCCATAGGACGCTGGTGGCACGCTGGCTAGCAATCGCGAGGGCAATAATCTGCTGACCAGCTGATCGGGCGTCGGCCACAGCGGCTTTGATCACCTCGACCGTGCTGTGCAGTATTTGCCAGGCATCTTGTTCCACAGTTCCGGACGCAGGGCTTGTTACCGCGAGACGGCGGTAATGGATTGCAGATACCGCACCGTGCTCATCGACGAGTGCAGCGCGAGTCCCGGTCGTCCCCTCGTCGACGGCGAGGATGACCCGAGCGTCCATATTCATCGGCTCCCGGGCTCGTTGATCGAAACGCGACATCCTGGAGGGCACTGCCGTGGGTATGCGCAGTTTGGCTGTCCCATAACGAGGAGCCTATCTCAGAGGATGTTGGTCTAAATCAAAGCGATGGGCTGTCGCTGCCGAGGCAGCGACAGCCCATCGCGCCGATTGATTGCTTAACAGCAAAGGTGGCTACTTTTGGCGACCGGATTCCTTGTCGCGGCGGCATTCTTGTTAGCCTTATCTGCGACCGGATTGCTGGTCTGTATCCAAGGTCAGCAATCTTTTGCCAGGCTTAGACCTTCTTAGCGCCGCGATGCAGGTCTAGTCGAGTGGTGTAGGCGGTCGCATTTCGCGCGATCTGGTCGCGATCTTCGTCGGTGACTTTGCGCAACACCTTGGCAGGTACTCCGGCGACAAGAGATCCTTCGGGGACAACAGTGCCCTGCGTGATGACGGCACCTGCAGCGATGATTGACCAGCTACCGACGTCGGCACCGTTCATCACTATACTGCCCATTCCGACGAGCACGTCATCGTGAATGGTGGCGCCGTGCAGTATGACGTTATGACCGACCGTCACCCGATTACCGACTATCAAAGGGAAATGCGGGTCTGCATGCATGGTTGAGCAATCTTGAATGTTGGAGTCCTCGCCAATCGTGATGGGCGAAGTGTCGGCTCGCGCCACACAGCCGTACCACAAACTCGAATTCGGACCCATGGTGACGTCGCCAACGACGCACGCAGTCGGAGCGATAAAAGCGGTGGGATCGATCTGCGGTGTGCCGGTCTCGATTGCGTATATATGTTCAGTCATGTCGTCTCCAGAAACCTTGAGATTTTGCTAAACCACAATGAGTGTTGCTGCGTCGGTTTTGGTTGCCACAGCACCACCATCAGTGATGGTCCAATATTGCACCGTATAGGTGCCATACTCTGGCGCAGCAGTTGCCATGTTGCTCGATAGGCAGCCTTTCATCGTGAAATCACCCGAGAGCGGAATGACTTGACCAGTGCCCTGGGAGATCAAGACCAATCGGTAACGCCCGTCCGTCCCGGTCGCTCGGTAGATCATCTCCGATTGAGGTTTGTACGACGTCTGGTTGAAATGCACCGTGACTCCCGCAGAACAATCAGCTTTGACGTCAATTGCGGCCGGTCGCTGATTGCCGATCAGAATGACTGTAAAAATGCCCATCACTGTGATGACCAACGCTAACGCCGCCCAATTGAGCCGGCCAATTCCAGTCGCTGGCCGCACGCCGGACAAGCGCGACTGATCGTTCGTGTCCCTTGCCAAATGCAGCGCCGCCGACTCGGAGGCAGCCGTCTGTTCAGCTCGAAACTCTCGGCGCGAAGGGCGACGTCTAGGATCGAAGTTCGAATTTTGCCTCACCCCGACGGTACTGGCTCCGGGGCTGGATCTGTGTCGGCCGCAGCGCTCTGAGTCGGCGGCGGCGTCACTTTCATCGAGCGCTGCAAGATCTGGGCGACATCGAGCACTTCAAGCTCTTCCTTAGCTTCACCCGACTGCTTTTTGGCGGTGACGGCATCAGAAAGCATCGTGATGCAGAACGGGCAAGCTGTCGAGACGATATCGGGATTGAGCGAGAGCGCTTCATCGATGCGCTCCACGTTGATTCGCTTGCCGATCCGCTCTTCCATCCACATCCGTGCACCGCCAGCGCCACAGCAGAATCCACGTTCTTTGCAGCGGTGCATTTCTTGCGTTTTGATGCCCTGCACGGCACTGAGCACTTCGCGCGGCGGTGTGTACACCTTGTTGTGGCGACCGAGATAGCACGGGTCGTGATAGGTGACCAGCCCATCGACCGGAGTCACTGGCGTGAGCGCGCCTTCTTCGAGGAGCTTGCCGAGTAACTGGGTGTGATGCACGACTTCATAGTCGCCGCCTACCTGCGGGTACTCATTGCTTAGTGAATTGAAGCAATGCGGGCAGGTCGCAACAATCTTGCGGGTGCCCGGCTTGCGGTTTTCGAAGACTGCGTTGAGCACCTCGACGTTTTGCATCGCCTGACCCTGGAATACAAACTCATTGCCGAGTCGGCGGGCCGGGTCACCGGTGCACGATTCACCAGAGCCGAGGACACCAAAGGTGACACCGGAAATATGGAGCAGTTCGGCAACGGCGCGAGTCACCTTTTTAGCGCGATCCTCAAGCGCACCGGCGCAACCGACCCAGAACAAGTATTCGATGTCGTCAGGGATTTCGCCCTCGATCTTGTTGATCTCGAAGTCCAGACCACTCATCCAGTCTTCGCGCGCATTGGGGTTCATCCCCCAAGGGTTGCCCTTGTTCTCGATGTTCTTAAGCATGACGCCGGCTTCGGAGGGAAACGCCGACTCGATGAGCACCTGGTATCGCCGCATGTCAATGATGTGATCAACATGCTCGATATCGACCGGGCACTGTTCAACGCAGGCACCGCATGTCGTGCATGCCCATAGCGCATCGGTATCAAATACACCGGCCATTTCAGCATCGCCGATTAATGGGCGCTCGGCAGCGGCCAGTGCGAGCGCGTTGACGCTTTTGAGCGCCTCGGGATCGCCGAGCTCGTCGCCCATCATGTCCTTATGGCCACCGGCCATGAGGTAGGGGGCCTTCTCCCACATGTGGTCTCGCAGACCCATGATCATCAGCTTCGGAGATAGTGGTTTGCCGGTATTCCACGCGGGGCACTGGGACTGGCAGCGTCCGCACTCGGTACAGGTGGAGAAGTCCAATAGGCCCTTCCAACTAAAGTGCTCGATCTGGCTGACGCCAAAGACGTCCTTTTCCGGGTCTGCTTCTTCAAAGTTGATTAGCTCGCCGCCGGATTTCATCGGCTGCAGCGCGCCAAGGGCGACTGCGCCATCTGCGTTGCGCTTGAAGAAGATATTGAAGAATGCAAAGAAGCGGTGCCAAGCGACGCCCATCTCAGCATTGAGCGAGATAGTGATCATCCAGGCGAATGAGATCAAGATATCGAGGAATGCGACCACGGTAATTAGCGTGAGCGCCGCCGACGGGCTCAGCCCAGCCCCGTGCAGCAGATTGCCCAGACCCTTCGAAACTGGTGCTGACCAGGTGGGGAAGAACGGCGAGTCTGCGGCGTATTTCAAGCTGCGGGTCAACAAGTGACAGACCATGACGCCGACAATGGTGTATTCGACGTAGTACGCCTGCCAGAACGATGATCCGGCGAATCGGCTCTTGCGCATCGGGTCGCGAGGGTGGTTGCGTTGCCGGATGACCACAAGCACGATGATCGCGATGAGGCCGACGACGACGAGGAACTCCGTGATCAGGCCCCAGACGCCCCAGTGGCCGATGATCGGCAGATCCCAGTCGGGATTGATGACCTGACCGAAGCCTTCAACAAGCAGCAGGAAAAGCACACCGAAAGACACAAAGGTGATCCAGTGTGCGATGCCGACGGTGGTCCAGGTGAGCATTCGGGTGTGACCGAGTGACTCCTTGAGCAATGTCACGGTCCGCGCCGGTTTGTCATTGGTGCGCGTGGTGTCTGGCTGACCTAGTTTGACGGTGTGGATCAGCCGCCGGATCGCCTTGACGAACATCGTGACAGCGACGATTGTGATCGCTCCGCTTATGACGAACAGGATCCAGTTAAAGGCAGACATCGTGGTGGCGCTCCATCCGTACGGCGGGGGTCGTGCTGAGAATACCGGAAATATCCAATCCGATTCCATTGCGCGTCCTCAGCGCACGTTATCGAGGGTGTTACCGCGGCGTTAGGATGATCTGATGCCCGAGGGTCACGAGTATTCAGCCGATTATTACGACTTCTCTAGGCCCGGTGCCGGGATCAAAAGCAAGGTCGACACGTTGCGTGATTCGTTGATCCGCCGACAGATATTGCAGCGGGTCCCGGGCGGGGCGCTTCTTGATGTCGGTTGCGGGATTGGCATGTTTCTGCAGACCATGGCAGCGGATTTTCAACTGTATGGCATTGATATCTCTAGCTTCGCCATCAAAACGTGCGCCAAAAGATTGCCGGACGCTCAGTTAGCCGTCGGTAGCCTGATCGACGGGTTGCCCTTTGATCGAGACTTCGATGTGATCAGCGCGATTAACGTCATGGAGCATCTCGAGGACCCCGCTGCCGCTGCGCGGGCCGTGCGTTCGCGGCTGCGGGTCGGTGGCTTATTCGTTACGCACCTGCCGACGATCGGCAACCGGGTTCAGGCCCGGTTTTATCGCGGCTCGTACGACCAGGATCCGACACATATCTATCGGCCTAGCGGCGCCGACTATCAGCGTCTGGTTCGTCGGGCTGGCTTCGACTGCATCTACAACTCGTATGCACCTTTTTTGGGCGCACCACTATGGCGACGGCTGCCGATACACCCGGCCCATATCGCGATTTTCCGCGCGCGCTGAGTCATCGCCTCGCAATTCGCGAGTACCGGACAATCGCCGAGCGCTAACGGCCTCGTGTGATCGGCGTCATATGTGTGTTCGTGCGGCGGGGGAATGATCACCCGATATCGCTCGTTGGATTGAGTGTAAAGTTGAGCAGGTAGGACTCAACTCTATTGATACGTATAACATCATCAAGTATTGGATCAGCACTTCAAGAGGGTTTTCTGGCGTGCTGTACTGATCCTTAATCAACCGTCAGAATTCAACCGCGACATCCAATGCAATACCCAATAACCATCCAATAGCAAAAGGAGCAGAAATGCCTCGAGCAGTCGGTATCGATCTCGGCACGACCAACTCTGTTGTTTCAGTCCTGGAAGGCGGCGAGCCTAAGGTCATCGCTAACGCCGAGGGCTCGCGCACCACGCCGTCAGTGGTGGCATTCGCCAAGAACGGCGAAGTTCTCGTCGGCCAGG
>JBDTCL010000090.1:0-9905 GCA_039923595.1 Antricoccus sp.
CGCCGAATTCGGGTGCTGAGCCGCTGGTGGATGTGCGCGGCCTAGATGTCACCTTCGAGAAGAAGGAACTGTTCAAGAAAGCGCGTGTCGTGCGGGCGGTAAAGGACGTTTCGTTCCAGATCGCCGAGGGCGAGACCCTTGGGCTGGTCGGCGAGTCCGGCTCGGGTAAGTCCACGACGGGCCGTGCTGTACTGCAGCTGGTTCCGGTCGCGGCTGGCGATGTTACCGTCGCAGGTCAGGATCTTGTTGCTCTGAAGGGCAAGGCCTTGCGAGCGGCGCGGCGGAACATGCAGATGATCTTTCAAGACCCGTACTCGTCGTTGGACCCCTCGTCGACCGTCGGCGCGAGCATCAGCGAACCGCTGCTGGTGCACGAGGGGGTGTCAGCTAAGGACGCCCGCGCGCGTGCGGTCGAGCTCCTTGAGCTGGTGGGCCTGCGCGAAAGTCACGTGAACCGCTACCCGTACGAGTTCTCAGGCGGTCAGCGTCAACGGGTCGCGATCGCGCGGGCACTCGCGCTGAACCCGAAGTTCATCGTCTGCGATGAGGCCGTCTCGGCGCTGGACGTATCGACGCAGAACCAGGTCATCAATCTGCTCGAGAAGCTGCGCGCCGAGTTTGGCCTGTCGTACCTGTTCATCGCGCATGATCTGGCGATTGTGCGTCACATCTCGCACCGGGTCGCCGTCATGTACTTAGGCCATATTGTGGAGATCGGGCCCGCCGAACGAATCTACAACGAACCAGCGCATCCGTACACTCAGGTGCTGCTGTCGGCGATCCCCGATGCGAGCCCGTACCGCGAGAAGACGGACAGGATCCTGCTCAAGGGCGAACTTCCGGATCCAGCGAACCCGCCGTCCGGTTGCCCGTTTCAGACACGTTGTGCTTACGTGATGAAAATCTGCAAAGAGGAGATGCCGAGCATGACCCCTGTCGACGGTGGAGGCGATGTGGCCTGCCACCTGCAGACATCTGGGCCCAACCTTGCCGGATCGCCACTCGGCGATCTGCAACCAACCAGCCCGGCCGGCTCGGTCGTTGGCACCGGCCCGGCGAATACCGACGAGATAACAGTAGGAGCAGAACAATAAGATGGCTGGACCATTCGCGGGAATCACGGTCGTTGAGTTCGGACAGTTCGTCGTCGTACCGTTCTGCAGCCAACTACTTGCCGATAGCGGCGCGCGCGTCATCAAGGTTGAGCCGCTACGCGGTGATTCCTATCGTTCCGGTCCAGGTGAGCTCGCGCCCGGGTTCACCCGGCAGTTCTTAATAAAAAATCGTGGCAAGGAGAGTGTTTCCCTTGACCTAGGGCATCCAGATGCGGGGCCGATCATCGACGAACTCATCAAGCTCGCCGACGTGGTGCTGATCAATTTGAGCCCAGCGGCCGTGAGACGACGTGGATTGGACTTTGAGCGAGTTAGTTCGATCAATCCCCGCGCCATCTACGGCGCCGTTACTGCCTTTGGGCAGATAGGTCCCGAGGCGCCGCTACCTGGTATGGACGTCGTCGTACAGGCGAGGTCCGGACTGATGAGCTCACTAGCTGCTGAGAACGACGGTACGCCTCATCACAGCGAGGTCCAGGCAGCTGACTACTCGTCGGCATTGCTGTTGTACGGCGCAATTGGCGCAGCTTTGTACGCACGTACCAATACTGGCAGGGGGCAGCGCGTTGATGTCGCGCTATTGGGCGGGGCACTCACGTTGCAGAACAACTCGCTCGCGCATCACGTCGCTGAAGACGGTTGGCGAGACGAGTTCGTGCAAGAGACACTTCCTGCGATGCGTCGAGCCGGCAACACGCGTGCCGAGGTGGAGGCTGAACGCACGTCGCATCGCCGCGACCTGGCCGGGCACACCGCGCACTACCGTGCGTTCGCAACCAAGGACGGCTTCCTCGCAGTCGGTGCCGGAAGCCCTAACACGCGTCTACGACTTGCAGGCGTCGTCGGTATAGATCCAACTCTCGCCATCGAGCAACCATACGAGTTCGGAACCAAGGTCAAAGAGGCGATGGGTAGCCGCACGAACGACGACTGGATCGCCGAACTTCGTGCGGCCGACATTCCCGTCGCACCGGTGCGGCACGTTGAGGAGATGCTTTTCGATGAGCACGTGATCGCCGAGGGGCTCATCGTGGAGTACGACCATCCGGTCGTGGGCCGGTTTCGCGGGCTGGGCTCGCCCATACGAATGAGTGACACGCCCATGGGCGGCAGTCCGCCCGCACCGTCCTTCGCTGCTCATACATCGGCGGTCCTGGCTGAGATCGGTTACACCGCCGCACAAATCACTGCACTCGCCGATTCCGGCGCGGTGCGTGTTGTCGAGGATGCGACGTCGTCACCGACGCGCAATAAGGAGTAGATGATGAAGTTCACGCCAACTGTCTTGACGTCGGAGGAAGAACAGTTACGTGCTGATGTGCGTGAGTTCCTGGCGGCGGAGTTGCCACCTGGGTTTCGTCCTGGTTTGGGCATGGGTGCGGGGTCTGACCGCGAGTTTTCAAAGAAGTTGGCGGCGCGTGGCTGGCTGGGTATGGCGGTGCCGAAGGAGTATGGGGGTCAGGCGCGTACGGCTGTTGACCGGTTCATCGTGACCGAGGAACTGTTGTCGGCGGGTGCGCCGCTCAACGCGCATTTTGTCGCCGATCGGCAGACAGCGCCGACGATTATGAAGTTCGGTACCGAAGAGCAGCGTCGTTACTTCGTCCCGAAGATCACTGCGGGGGAGTTGTCGTTCTCGTTAGGGATGAGTGAGCCGGATTCGGGTTCGGATTTGTCGTCGGTGCGTACGGCCGCGACGAAGGTCGAGGGCGGCTGGTTGATCAACGGTACGAAGGTGTGGACCAGTGGTGCGCATCAGAATGACTACTTTGCGGTCTTATGCCGCACCGCGCCTATCGATGGTGACCGGCATAACGGGTTGAGTCAGTTGATTGTTGACTTGCATGCTGATGGTGTGACGATCAACCCGATCCCGTTCCTTGATGGGGGGCACCATTTCAATGAGGTCGTTCTTGAGGACGTGTTTGTACCGGATGATCGGGTGCTTGGGGAGCTGGGATCGGGGTGGATGCAGGTTACCTCGGAGCTGGCGTTTGAGCGGTCAGGTCCGGACCGGTTCCTAAGTACGTTCGGTCTTCTGAAGCACTTCTTAGCCGAACATGAACCGGCGTCATTGAGCTCTGAGCAGCAACGAATGGTCGGGCAGCTCACCGCCCGATACTGGACGATCCGACAATTGTCATTGTCGATCGCGCGCACGATCGATGACGGTGGTGCGCCAGCGATCGAGGCCGCTCTGGTGAAGGACATCGGCACGAAGTTTGAGCAGCAGACGATCGCGTTGATTCGCGATGTGGTCGATATCGAACTCGATCTGCAACATGGTTCGTTGTTCGAACTATTGCTGGCCGAGGCGACGTTGAGCGGACCATCATTTACGTTGCGTGGCGGCACGACCGAAGTGCTGCGTTCGATTGCTTCGAAGGGACTTGCGAAATGAACCAGGACCAACAAGCACTCGTCAGTGCGCTTCGGCTGATCTTTGCCGACCATATGACTGCTGAGAAGGTTATCGCTGCTGAGGGACCGGGCTTCGCGCGGGAGGCATGGGATGTGCTCAGCGACGGGGGTTTCACGTCGATCTCCATCCCAGAGTCCGCAGGTGGGTCTGGTGGAGATCTCGCCGACGCGTGCGTGGTGCTGCACGAGATCGGACGATCAGCGGCGGCCGTACCGATGGCCGAACATGCCTTGCTCGCGGGGTGGGCGATGGCCGAGGCCGGGATGATGCTGCCAGCTGGCGTGAGCACGATGGCAGATGGGGCTTCGATGAACACACTGAATGCGCGTACCGCTGCTGATGGTGTCGTGCTCAACGGGGTACTCGCGCGGGTGCCGTGGGCCAGTAACTCAAGTCAGATCGTGCTACTGATTGATCTTGACGGTGCGCCGCACCTGGTTGTAGTACCCACGCCGCTGGTTGCGGTCGAGCCGGGACGCAATGTGGCGATGGAGTCGCGAGATCTCGTGCGATGCGAGAACGTCACGGTGCCAGCCGACGGTGTGATCCCTGCACCCGCGACTGTCACGAGACAGGCGTTGGAGCTGCGGGCGGCGTTGAGTCGCGCGGCGCTGATCGCTGGCGCGCTTGAGCGGGTTACCGAGATCACGGTGCGTTATACCGGAGAGCGTGAGCAGTTCGGGCGGCCTATCGCGCGGTTCCAGGCAGTGCAACGGCATCTGGTGCGGATCGCTGAGCAGAGCGCTTCTGCTCAGATGGCAGTGGATGCGGCCGCGACGAACGCGGTCACTGGGTTGGACTTCTTTGATATCGCTTCGGCCAAAATCGTGGCGAGTGAGGCAGCGGGGGTTGTGGCGGCGGCGTCGCATCAAGCGCACGGCGCGATCGGCATGACGAAGGAGTACGAACTCGGTCAGCTCAGTCGGCGGTTGTGGTCATGGCGTGATGAGTGCGGCTCGGAGGCGGTATGGTCGCGGCGCCTTGGCGCGCACGTTGCGGCGGCCGGTGCTGATGCATTGTGGCCACGGATCAGCACGGGACTATCGCCTGAACGTGTCGCCGACAAAATGGTGGCGCGCTGATGACGATCCATCCGATCGACGGAATTACCGTCGAACTCGATGACCGGCTTGCAATGGTCACCCTCAACAGACCTGACCGACTCAACGCCATAAATCAGACGATGATGGGCGGACTGGTCGATCTGTTTGACGACTTCAGCTACGACGATGACGTCTGGGCGGTATTGATCACCGGGGCGGGGGATCGCGCATTCTCCGCTGGGGTGGACCTCAAGGAGGTTAACTCCGGTGACCAGGCGAGAAGGATGGCGCGTAGTCCCAACGGTGGCTCGGTTCGCAATGCCTTCGAAACAATTCTCGACTGTCGCAAACCAGTTGTTGCTGCGATCAACGGTGTCGCTGTTGGTGGTGGTTGCGAGATCGCTCTTGCCTGCGATATCCGGCTCGCCTCGCAGAGCGCCCGGTTAGGGATGCCTGAGGCGAAGCGTGGCATGGGCGCTAACTTTGGCGCTCAGATGCTGCCCCGGACTGTGGCCAGAGGAATCGCCTATGAACTGTTGTATACCGGCGAGATCATTGACGCGGTCGAGGCCCATCGCATCGGGCTGATCAACCATGTTTATCCGGCCGAAGCGCTGATGGGCGAGGCGATCAAACTTGCCCGCACGCTGGTAGGTAACGCTCCGCTGACCATCCGACGCTACAAAGAAATGATCACCAAAGGCGCTGATCTGCCGATCTCGGCCGCCTTACGGCTACACGTAGGCCCAAACCCCTATACGAGCGAGGACCGCATCGAGGGGGTCGCGGCATTCGTCGAAAAGCGGGTGCCACAGTGGAAGGGCCGGTAGCCACCGGCGACAATTCGTCGGCACCGGCCAAGGTGCCTCTGAGGAAGTCAGTGACTGACGCCATCGTGGTGTCGTCGATTAGCGTCCTACCGCTATATCTCACCGCAGGACTGGCGGTTCAGATCAGCGCAGAGCTCGACCTGTCGCTATCGGCGCTCGGCGCTTCGTCGGCAGCTTTCTTCGGCGCGCAGGCACTGTTTTCACCATTGACCGGCGCACTCGTCGACCGACTTGGAGTAAAAGTCGCGATGCGTTGCTCTACGTTCCTGGTTGCTACTTTGCTACTTCTCGCCGGGCTTTTAGTTCGCTCCTTTAGCTCGTTGCTGGTCGTGCTCGTAATCGCGGGTCTGGGTAACGCGGTTGCGCAACCGGCGACGAACCAATTCGTGGCCGAGCGTATTGTTGCCCGCCGTCAGGGCGTCGCGTACGGCGCGAAGCAGTCGGCGATTCCCACCGCGTCGCTGCTGGCCGGACTGGCTGTACCCGTTTTGGGGATTACTCTCGGTTGGCGTTGGACATTCGGAACGTTCGCGCTCATCGTTGCGCTATTGGGCCTGCGCGCGCCGGGTGGCCGTAAGGGTGCATCGCGACCGGTAATTGTCCCTGTCTCGGACAATGAACTCTCGAAATCGCTGCAGACATTGATGGCATTTACCTCAGGGATTGCAGCTGCCTGCGGTACATCAATGGGCGTCTATCTGGTCTCAGCGGCGGTGGCAACAGGCTGGTCTGCTGGCGCTGCCGGCGTCTTGTTCGCTGCTGCAAGCCTGGTTGGCATTTTGTGCCGATTCACTGCTGGCTGGCAGGCAGACAGATTCCAGTTCGACCACCTCACGACTATTGCGTGCATGATGCTGCTCGGTGCCGCAGGATGTGTTGCGATGATGTCCGATTCCAAGCCGCTATTCATTGTTGGCGCACTTGCCGCTTTCGGGCTCGGTTGGGGATGGCCAGGCCTTTTCATTTATGCGGTGGTGATGCTGAACCCGGCCCGCCCGGCCGCGGCGACAGCCTTTACCCAGGTGGGTACTGCAATTGGTGCCGTAGCGGGGCCATTGTTGTTCGGTCTTTGGATCCAGCATCATTCGTTCGCCGGTGGTTGGGCATTCGTCGGTGCGGGACTAGTTGTGTCCGCGGTACTTCTGTTTCTCGTGGGCGTCAAGATTAAAAATAGTGCCCGTTCCACGACCGAATGCGTAGGTGAGAACGACGTTGAGGTCGACCGACCGCAAGACAAATGATCTGTCCTAGCCATTGACCCGTCAGGTTGGCGGAGCGCAATCCGCCAATCAACGCGCAGTCAGAGAAGCCACGCGAACCAAAGCATGCCGCGACTCCTGACGATCGCGCAGCGCGTAATTTCTCCGGAAAATGCCCGACGCTGCTGAGCGCGGGCACACGGAGTACCATATGGAGCGGTGCTGTGATGGCCTTGGTGACTGGCGCGAGGTGGGATAGGTGAATCCTCGGACGTGCGTCGGTTGTCGAAAGCCAGTCAGTGCCGCCGAGTTGATACGGCTCGCCCTAGATCACACATCCACAATTCCTACTGTGGTAGTAGACCAACGGCGGCGGTTGGCTGGCCGTGGAGCACATGTGCACCCGGTAGACCAATGCATCGACGCAGCGTTACGACGTCACGCATTACCGCGAGCTCTACGAGTTTCGAGCGCGCTAGATGTGACCGCCGTTATGACGCTGCGAAAGTAGCCGTAATGTGGCTCAGACCCTGTAAATAGTCCGCGAACTGACATGGAGACGCGATGAAGGCGTACCGATGAATCAGCCAACCCGATGAAGCAGCACCGATGAGCGTGCTTCAGAACTAGTACGAGGTCGCGGACAACCGCTGCGACTTCGAAATTGAGGAGTCCAGTGGCAGGCAAAGCCCGAGTGCATGAGCTCGCAAAAGAGCTCGGAGTCACTAGCAAAGAAGTTTTAGCGAAGCTGAGCGAGATCGGCGAATTCGTCAAAAGCGCGAGTTCGACCGTAGAGGCGCCAGTTGCGCGCAAGCTCAAAGAACATTTCCCGCAGCAAGCTGCAGCACCCGCACCGCCGGTGGCCAAGAAAGTTGCCGCACCGGCGAGCCCAGCTCCCGGACCACGCCCCGCGGCGCCTGCACCAGCCGCGAGCGCCCCAGTGGCCAGCGCCGCATCACCAGTAGCGCCACCGTCACCAGTAGCGTTACCGGCGCCAGCGTCACCAGTAGCGTCGGCGGCCTCCTCGGGCCCCCGACCTGGACCCGTCGCCGCAACACCGTCTGCGGCACCCGCTGCTGCGGTGGCACCGGAAGCAACGCCGGTAGCACCGACGTCGGCGACGCAGACCAGTTCGGAACCTGCGCGCCCAACACCTGCACCACCTGCGCCACGGCCGCGCAGTGGGGGGAACAATCCGTTCGGTGTCGGACACGCAACGCCACGTCCTGGCGCACCGCGCCCGGCAGCTGGAACCCCTGGCAGCACCCCCCGCGCGGGGGCACCTCGCCCAGGCACAGCACGACCTGGTGGTCCTTCGGGGACCCGGCCAGGCACATCCGGGCCCGGCGGTCCGCGTCCAGGTGGACCGCGTCCAGGTGGACCAAGGCCAAGTCCGGGCGCGATGCCCGGGCGCCCGGCTCCTGGTTTGGGTCGTCCTACCAGCGGTGGCGCTAGTCGACCAGGGGGTGGCGCCGGTGCACCCGCAGGCCCAGGTGGCTTCCGCGGCGGCGGCGGCGGCGGTACCCGGCCAGGTGCCGGTGGTCGTGGCCGTGGTGGCGGTACAGCTGGTGCATTCGGTCGGCCCGGCAACCGTGGTCCAGTCCGCGGCCGCAAGTCCAAAAAGCAGCGCAGGCAAGAATTCGATCAAATGGATGCGCCCACCATCGGTGGCGTCCAGATGCCCCGCGGCGATGGCTCGGTCATCCGGCTGCCCCGCGGCGCCTCATTGACAGATTTAGCTGAGAAGATCGACGCCCAGGCGGCCTCGCTGGTAACTGCGTTGTTCCATCTCGGTGAAATGGTCACCGCCACTCAGTCTGTCAACGACGAGACTTTGCAATTGCTCGGAGCGGAACTCAATTACAAGATTGAAGTTGTCTCACCCGAGGACGAAGATCGTGCGCTGCTGGAGACATTCGATATCACCTTCGGTGAGAATGCCGAGGACGTTCAGGTCGTTTCGCGGCCACCGGTAGTGACCGTGATGGGTCACGTCGATCACGGCAAGACCAAATTGCTCGATGCGTTGCGTAAGGCCGATGTGGTTGCCGAGGAGGCTGGCGGTATTACCCAGCACATCGGTGCCTACCAGGTACACACCACGCATGAGGGCAAGGATCGAACAATCACGTTTATTGACACACCTGGCCACGAGGCGTTCACCGCCATGCGTGCCCGAGGTGCGCAAACAACCGACATTGTGATCCTGGTTGTCGCCGCCGACGATGGTGTGATGCCGCAAACCGTAGAAGCGATCAATCATGCTCAGGCGGCGAATGTGCCGATCGTGGTGGCGGTCAACAAGATCGACAAGGAAGGTGCAAATCCGTCCAAGATCCGCTCGCAACTCACTGAATACAACCTGGTTGCCGAGGAGTTTGGCGGCGAGACCATGTTCGCCGATATCTCCGCGCTTAAGCACCAGGGACTTGAGGAACTACTCGAATCGGTGCTGTTAACTGCTGATGCTTCGCTCGAACTCACCGCGGCAGCTGATATGGAAGCGCAGGGTGTGGCGATCGAGGCACACCTGGATCGTGGCCGTGGTGCGGTGGCGACGGTCATCGTTCAGCGCGGCACGTTGCACATCGGTGACTCAATCGTCGCCGGCGATGCCCACGGCCGGGTGCGAGCGATGCTCGATGAGCACGGCGAGAACATCAAGGAAGCTGGGCCGTCGCGTCCAGTGCAGGTTATCGGCTTCACCTCGGTTCCAGGGGCAGGCGACACGTTCCTCGTCGTAGACGAAGATCGTGTTGCACGGCAAATTGCTGAGCGTCGTCAGGCGCGCGAGCGTAACGCGCAGCTAGCTAAGTCACGTCGCCGGATTTCTCTAGAGGACCTCAACAAGGCTCTCGAAGAGGGCAAGGTTGAGAATCTGAATCTGATTCTCAAAGGTGACAACTCCGGTACCGTCGAGGCACTGGAGGACGCGCTGCTGAAAATCGAGGTCGGTGATGCGGTATCGCTACGAATTATTCACCGCGGTGTCGGAGCAATAACCGAATCTGACATCGACTTGGCCACCGCCTCCGACGCCGTCGTTATTGGCTTCAATGTGCGTACCCAGGGTAAGGCTACGGAGCGCGCGAACCGCGAAGGCGTGGATGTCCGCTTCTACTCGATCATCTACCAAGCAATTGACGATGTCGAAGCGGCACTGAAGGGGATGCTCAAGCCAGAGTACGAAGAAGTCCAACTCGGAACCGCCGAAATCCGTGAGGTCTTTCGCTCGAGCAAGTTCGGCAACATCGCCGGCAGCATCGTGCGCTCGGGCGAGATTCGCCGAAACTCGA
>JBDTCL010000091.1:0-3510 GCA_039923595.1 Antricoccus sp.
AAGTGCGACGAAGCCACCGGTAATGATGATGAGGCGTAGGTAGTGCCACCTATCCCAGATGTGCACCTGATCGCGCCGGTCGTGAGGTGCCGTCGTCGACCAGCGGCCCGGCCTATTTCCCTGAAAACAACAGCTGTGGGCCGACGGAGTGGCCCTATGTGGTTCGGGATTGCTGTGGGCTGTTGTTTGCGGGGGACGGCCGCCGCGGAGCGCAAAAAGAGGTACGAAGTCTGCCCACCCTCCTCGAGTCATCAATGCCTAGTTCGCCGATGTTAGCCATAAGTCGCGGTATTTCGCACAGCTGATATTCCGGTGGTGTCAGCCATGCATTCAG
Organism: Antricoccus sp.; assembly: GCA_039923595.1. GTDB lineage: Bacteria > Actinomycetota > Actinomycetes > Mycobacteriales > Antricoccaceae > Antricoccus. Next base: position 335 of record JBDTCL010000091.1, read on the forward strand.
AACATCGCCCCTGAAGAGCAACTTGGCTGGTATGCCGTCCTGCACGATGGGGTGCCGTACTGGATCCCACCGGCCTATATCGACCCGCAACGCAAAACCATCAGGCACCCGCGGTTTCTGCAACCGGACATCCACGCCCGCGCCGGATAGTGCGGCGGTCGCAAGACTTCACCCTGCGCATGCGATCCAGCGACAACAGACTTCAGCGGGTGGCCCGTCGGGTTTGACCGGGCAATTCGGTTTCGGGCGATGCCGCTCTGTTAGCGCGGTATTGGCGATCCTGCCTCGCGCCAGGAACCACAAAGGGCCACTTCCGGGTGCCGGAGGTGGCCCTTTGGGCGCTTATGAATACTTAGCCCATCGCCTCTGCGCGTGCTTCCTTCATGCGGTCGGCCAGCGCGCTGGAATCGCGCATCGGCAGCTGCTTGATAAATAGCGCGATGATGAAGCCATTCGCCATCACCGGCAGCGCGTAGTGATACACCATCTGCATGTCACTGATGAACGCATCCAAGACGCCTGTCTTCAATTCCGCCGACAGGCGACCGATCCCGTTGAGGGCTGAGGTATCAGCGAGCAACGCTTGCAGCTTTTCAGGGGTGAGGTTGCCGACTGCGAGCAATTGCTGCGCAGCGTCGACCTGTGCCTGACTGATACCCGGCGGCAGCTGACCGGAAGCGGCAGCCTGTACCAACTGGGTTGCTTGTGCCATCTTGGCGGCGATGTCGGGCTTCGCGGCCGCGAGTGGCGCAGCGACCTTGGCGACAAAGGTGCCATTGAGGATTGATCCGAAGATCGCGACACCGATCGTGCCACCGAGCTGACGCATGAACGTGCCGGTCGAGGTTACAACCGCTAGCTCGCTTGGCCCCGAAGCGTTCTGCGCCGCGAGCACCAGATTCTGCATGCTTAACCCAAGACCACAGCCAAGGGTGAACATATACAGGCTGAAGATGACCATATTGGTGCCGCGGTCAACTGTGCCCAACAGGAACATCGCCAGAGCTAGTACCGCGAGACCTGCGACAATAAACATCTTGTACTTGCCGGTCTTGGTGATCAATTGTCCGGATGCGATCGACATGAGCATGATGCCGACGACCATCGGAATGATGGCCAAGCCAGCCTCGGTGGCAGTGAGACCCTTCACGATCTGCAAGTACTGCGAGACATAGATGATCGCGCCGAACATCGCGAAACCAACGAGGATGCCAACGATCGTGGTGATGGAGATGACCTTGTTCTTGAAGATTTGCAGCGGCAGGATCGGCTCCTCAACTTGGAACTCCCACCAGATGAACGCTGCGGTCAGAACCGCAGAGACTGCGAAGTACGTGATGATGTGGACCGAGGTCCAGCCATCAGGATTGCCGAACTCCAGGGCGAGCAGCAGGAAGCTGACCGCACCAACGAGCATCGCGGCACCGAGGTAGTCGATCTTGACGTTGCGCTTGACTTGCGGCACGTGGAAGTACTTCATGACGAGGAAGATCGCGACGAAGCCGACCGGAATGTTGATCCAGAAACACCAGCGCCAGGACAGTGAGTCAGTGAAGTATCCACCGAGCAACGGTCCGACGACTGACGCGATGCCGAACACCGCGCCGAAGTAGCCCTGGTACTTGCCACGTTGGCGTGGCGAGACGATGTCCGAAATGATGATGAACGCCAGTGGCATCAGACCACCTGCACCTAGACCCTGGATGCCACGGAAGACAATGAGCTGGGTCATATTAGCAGCGAATGCCGAGGCTACCGAGCCAACCAGGAAAATTCCGATGCTGGTCAGGAAGATCGGCTTGCGCCCGAAGATGTCAGAGAGCTTGCCGTACAGCGGCGTCGATGCAGTCGCCAAGAGCATGTACGAGGTAATAACCCACGGGATCTCGTTAAATGCCTTGAAGTCGCCGGCGATCGTCTTGAGCGCGGTCGAGACGATAGTTTGATCCAGAGCGGCCAGGAACATGCCGGCCATAAGGCCAAACATGATCGCCATGATCTGCTTGTGACTGAGCTCGCCGGAGGACTCGGCCGGGGGCGCTTGGGACTCAGACTGTGTGGACACGTTTTCTCCTGTGCTTTGGGACGGATGGCGAAGTTGGTTCAGGCAGGCTTAGGAAGTTCTTGTCAAAGAGGCCGTATCTGCGGCCATGTCTTTGGCTAGCCTGCCCAGAATGTTGTTGAGCATGGATCGCTCGGTCGGTTTCCATCCTGCAAGAGCATGGTCAAGGGCGTCGCGCCGCAGTTGCTGAGCACGGTCAAGGTAGTCCTGCCCGTCGTCGGTCAGCCGCAGCAAAGACGCGCGACCGTCTGCGGGATCTGGACTCCGCGCAATCATGCCTTCGTCTTCGAGGCGTTTGATGTGCCGACTGATTGTCGAGTTATCGAGCCCGCAGAACTCAGCAGACGCTGATGGACGGGCTTCGCCAAGTTCGTGGACGGACGCCAACACCATGAGACTGCCCTTATCGAGCGACATTGACATGATCTGGTTGTGCACGGTGCGCATGATGACATAGAGCGAGTGCAGTACGTCCTCGAGCTCCTCAGTTGGTTGGACCATACAAACAGTATGCAACTGATTGTGTTCAGCCAGCAAGTTGATCGTGATTATGTGCTAATCCTCACCGGATTAGTTGCGATATAACCGCGACAACGCCTCGTTGGCGCGCCGATCTCGAGCAGCCAGCGTCGTCAACTGCGCAGCAAGCAGTGACACGAATTCGGCGACATCGATCTCGCGGCGCGAGATGACTACCCCGCCCACCGTCTTGCGTGCTTGGCCGCGCAACCCGCGCTTGGTCATTCCGAGTTCGAAATCTCCCTCCGCGCCGTGCACCAATAGGCTGCTCGGAGTCCCCGGACGGCTGGCCATCCGGTCAGCAAAGGAACGGTCGTATTGCACCTGGACCATGTCCGGTGGCAGCACATCGCCCAGCGTGTCAGCGAGTAGCCGCACGTAACTGGGCAATTCGTCGTGATCCGCGCGCAGCATCGACGCCATCACCTGAAGGTCGCCTAGCGGACCGAGCCCGCTGGGCTGCGGCTGCGGATCATCTGCCGAGGCGTGCGGCGGGGGTGTGGTCATAAATGCATGCTATTCGCTGCTAGTCAGTCAGCGGCAAGACCAGTTGCGGAGTCTCGATTTGGTGATCAGCACGCAGCGGCCGGACCGC
>JBDTCL010000092.1:0-4152 GCA_039923595.1 Antricoccus sp.
CGATCACGCGCTCACGTTGTCAGTGCAGTCGATCTCCGCGGGCTCAGCGGAGGTGCCCTCGAGCTTGAAATCAACCCTTGCTGGCGCGCTCAATGTGACCTTTCCGCTACCGTCGCTTACGGCAAACTTGACGCCGACCAAAGCCGATGTCCAGGATGGCGAAGTGACAATCGTCGCCGGAGGCGATGATGTAGCACTGCGTCGTTAGAAGCGGTCTTAGAAGCGGTCGTCAGGGGCGGTGAGGAGCTGCTGGGCGAGAACTGATGATTGGTAATCCTCGGTTGAGCCTCAGGTGATTGTCGGGGGGCGCTCAGCGCGAACCTTGGTTGAGATCGCGCCCGCGTGGCCAATCGGAGCGCAGTTGCACGATCTGAGCTCTCGCGGCGGCTAGAGTCGCTGATGTGGAAGCCTTGTTGACGACGCTGCTTGGGATTGTCTGCACGATCATTGTTGGTTGCTGTTTGTTCTCGGCGGTTCGCCTATACCGCGGACCGCGATGATTAATCCCCATGCCGATCTGCACATTAATCCCCCCGACTTAGATTCGATCGACTCGGTTGATGTGCGTACTGGTGCAGAGGTCGATCCGGGCGCTTTATCACTACTGCCGCTGCTGGGGGTGTGGCGCGGCGTCGGTGAGGGCGACTACCCCGGCATGGGTCCATTCCGGTACGGCCAATTGATCCGGTTTTTTCACGATGGACGACCATTTCTGGGAATGCAATCACATACCTGGATTCTGGGTGCTGATGATCAACCGACTCATCTTGCAGGGCGTGAGAGTGGATGGTGGCGACCGGGCACCGGTGATGATATCGAGGTAATCCTCACCGCGGCAGACGGTATTGTGGCGACCTACGCCGGACTGGCCCGCACGAGCACCAGTTGGGATCTGACCTCGGACCTGGTCGCCCGAGTTCCCGGCGCACCCGAGATCACCGCAGAAAAGCGGCTATACGGGATTGTTGATGGCGATCTGATGTATGCGATAGATATGGCAGCATTCGATCAGCCGCTGCAACCGCATATCTCAGCACGATTGAAACGGGTTCAGTGATGAGCGTTTACGAACCGTCCCCACAGGTCGCGGAGCATGCCAGCGATTTGGCGCAGTTCGTGGTGGCCAGTCCGTCGTCATTTCACGCTGCAGCCGAGGTTGCGCGCCGATTAACCGAGGCCGGTTTCATCGCTCAAGACGAGTCGGCGGCCTGGTCGGCCAGCCCGGGTGGTCACTATCTCGTCCGAGACGGTGCAGCCATCGCATGGTGGGTGCCCACCGATGCCGATGCTACGACTCCTTTTCGAGTGCTTGGTGCACATACAGATTCGCCGAGCTTCAAGCTCAAGCCGCAGCCGGTTGTGCGCTCAGCTGGCTGGCAGCAAGTGGGCGTTGAGGTGTACGGCGGTCCGCTCATCAATAGCTGGCTCGACCGCGATTTAGGTTTGGCCGGGCGGGTATGCGCCATTGATGGCGCGCAGCACCTAATCAAGACCGGCGCGGTGATGCGCATTCCACAATTGGCCATCCACCTCGACCGGCAAGTTAACGATGCAGGATTGCAGCTGGACAAGCAACGTCATACCGCGCCGATCTGGTCGGTAGTCGATGCGGGATTAGTTCCTGACGTGCTTAGTCATATCGCGCAACTGGCGCGATTGTCGGTGACCGAAGTGGGCGGCTATGACTTGCTCGCCTTCGACACGCAGCAGCCAGCCGTCATCGGCTCGGCTGGTGAGTTTCTGGCAGCTGGGCGCCTGGATAATCTGTCCTCAGTTCACGCCGGGCTCCAAGCGCTCATCGCGGCCGCGACCGACGGCGGTGCGGCAATTATGGTGCTGGCTGCTTTTGACCACGAGGAGATCGGTAGTGGATCCCGATCAGGTGCTGCTGGGCCGATCCTTGAGGACGTCATGAGGCGGACAACGACCGCTCTTGGCGGCGGGGTCGATGAATATGCGCGAGCGATCGCGGCCTCATATTGCTTATCGGCAGATGCCGGGCATGGGGTGCATCCAAACTATCCAGAGCGTCACGATCCGGTTAATCAACCGATCCTTGGTGGCGGCCCTTTGCTGAAAATCAACGCGAATCAGCGGTACTCCACCGATGCGCCTGGATCGGCGTTGTGGCGACGTTGTTGCGCCGCGGCGGGGGTGCCCACCCAGGAATTCGTATCGAACAATCAACTGCCGTGCGGCTCGACGATCGGCCCGATTACCGCCACCAGAACCGGGATGAGGACCATCGATGTCGGAGTACCACTGCTGTCTATGCATTCGGTGCGGGTAATGTGTGGATTGGCTGACCCGTACGCATTAGCTCGCGCGACCACCGAATTTTTCCGCAGCTAGTCCTTCGCCGCTAGCCTTCCGCGGCTAATCCACTCACCCGCGTCAGGTTCGCACCCGCTATAGCGCACGTGCGGGTGCGAACGTGACGCACGTGATTAACTGCTGGCGCCGGCGTTCGCGGTGATCAGCCAAGCAGCCCCGGTGGCGCGGACGCCGTCGGGTCCGGCAAGTTCGGCGTACTTCGCGCGCAACCGATCCACTGCGCTCGCTCGCTCGCTGGCGTCGACCCCCTCGAGGATCCAATCGCCGAGCGACACGCCTCGGGTGAGTGCATCATCGGGGGTTTCACCGACGAACAGTTCTGCCTCAAGCGGGGTGAACTGCGGATCGACCCAGCCAGCCTGATCCAAAATGGAGCGCACGCGATCCTCGTCGGCCAACGCGAACGGCCCGGGCGCATCAGGTGCGCGAGGTGGCAGGGTTCGCCCGGCAGCAAGAGCGCGGATGATGTGCATCATCCACTTGTTTTGCCGTACCTCTCGCCAAACGACAATCACAAGTCGGCCGTCGTCGTGGCTCATCCGGCGCAGGTTGGCGAAGGCAGCGATGGGATCGGCAAAGAACATGCTGCCGAATCTGCTCGCGATCAGATCGAACGAGTCTGAGCTCAGATCAGCGATTTGCGCGTCGCCCTGCTGAAAATCAGCGTTCCCGATGCCGCCACTCGCAGCGCGCCTGCGGGCGACTTGAAGCAGAATCTCGGCGATGTCATAACCGAGCACCGGCCCATCGACGGTGTGTTGAGCAAATTCGCACGTGGTCGTACCTGTACCGCAACCGATATCAAGGATGCGTTGACCCGGCCGTGCGTCTACTGCCGCGATCAAGGCCTGATGAAAGGGCGCAATCATGCGGTCGAACTGATCAGCCTCGTGGGCCCAGCGCTGACCCATCGCGCCATTCCATAGTTCGTACTGCGCAGTATTGGTGGGATCGATATTGGTGGGATCTATTGACCGTTCGGCGCTCATCACAAGTTCCTGTCATCGGTATCTAGTGCGAGCATAACGATCATCAGCGATGAGAGACTGGTCAGTCTTGATCGATCCCCAGAACTTGTGCCCAGGGTTTGATAAGGATGTCGTAGTCAGCTTGGGTGAAGCTATGGTCGATACAATCGCGCACGGCGAGAGCGTGCGCAGCATCGCCGGCGGCGTCTCGGCAGGCGAGAGGCGTCGCTGACCAGGCGGCCTGGCGGGCGTCGATTTGGCTTACTAAGCGGCCCGCTTTAGCCGCTGCCGCCGAGGCGGCGCTGCGTGCTGCGAAGCGGTCGCGACCGCGGTTCTGGTACCAGAGCTGCTCGACTTCGCGACTCTGTTCGACGTCGATTGCCTCTGCCGCACTCACCAAATGCAAGATTGCTTGGTACTGCGGTCCGAACTTTGCCTCGGGATCGATCTGCGGCACCGGCCGCAGTCGGATGCGCGGCCGACCTCGACGATGTGACTCCAACGAAGGATAATTATCGGAATTAGCGAGAGCGGACGTGCGGAGATCCTCAACACCGGGCATAATTTATTGTGACCTAAGCCACGTCGGTTGTATATAGGTTCGCCGCAATAGGTTTTGGACAAGACGATTCCCGGGCACTTCTTCGCTGGCTGGCGAAGGCCGAGTGGACTCACTCAGCGCCCGGGAATCGGGTGGTCGGTCTGAAATTGCCATGCCATCACGACCGCGTGGTCGCTGTCCATTGCTGGACGCGGCGAAGCAACGAAAGCAGCGATGGCCCTAGCGGACCGCCACCTCACATGTCCTAAAGTTCATCAACTTCAGATCACCTCCTTCCTTGTGTACCAG
>JBDTCL010000093.1:0-9406 GCA_039923595.1 Antricoccus sp.
GTCTGTCACGCCGGTACAAGCGGTGCGAGTCAGCTGTCAGGCATGCTCGAATGTACTACAAACGCTTGGCGGTCACGTAAATCTGGTGTAGAACGTTAGAGAGGACGCCCAACGAAGGAGACCCGATGTCGACCGACTCCACCACCGATCATGACCGCACCGGACCCGCACCCTCGCCGACCGGTCCGCTGAGTGTCATCGATTACAGCGAACGCATACCCAACAACGTGGACCTTGCTGATGATCGTCGGTTGCAGCGAGCACTAGAGGGATGGCAGCCGAAGTTTCTTGATTGGTGGAAACAGCTTGGCCCGTCGCTTCCGACCAAGGATGTCTACTTGCGTACGGCGGTCTCCGTGGGACGCGATGGCTGGGCGCATTTCGAGCACGTACCTATGGAGGATTATCGGTGGGGGATCTTCCTAGCGGAACGAAATCCCGACCGCACGGTAAATTTCGGCAAGCACAAGGGTGAGTTTGCGTGGCAAGAAATTCCGGGGGAGCACCGCGCCGCTTTGCTGCGCCTGATCGTCATCCAGGGCGATACCGAACCGGCATCAGTTGAGCAGCAACGGGTTCTTGGCAACACCGCGCCGAGCATCTATGACTTGCGTAATCTGTTCCAGGTCAATGTCGAGGAAGGCCGTCACCTATGGGCGATGGTGTATCTGCTTCATGCCTATTTTGGTCGTGAGGGCCGCGAGGAGGCTGAGCTGCTTCTCAAGCGTAATTCCGGCGATCTGGATTCTCCTCGGATCTTGGGGGCTTTCAACGAACAGACGACGGACTGGCTGCAGTTCTTCATGTTCACCTACTTCACCGATCGAGATGGCAAATACCAACTCGGAACACTGAAAGAGTCAGCCTTTGACCCGCTGGCGCGTACCTGCGAGTTCATGCTCAAAGAAGAAGCGCATCACATGTTCGTTGGCACGACCGGCGTACAACGCACCGTTCAACGCACTGCAGAATTAATGAAAGAGCACGATACCGCAGATATATATCAGTTCGGTGCAATCCCACTTACGGTTATTCAGAAATACCTCAATTTCCAATTCTCGGTGTCGATGGACCTCTTCGGCTCTGAGCAGTCGACGAATGCCGGCAATTATTTCTCCTCGGGCCTGAAGGGCCGTTGGCAAGAGACGCGGCGCAAGGATGACCATGTCCTTCTCGATGACACTCGCGAGATGAACTACATAGAGAACGGCGAAATACTGACTAAATCAGTGCCGATGCTCAGCTCCCTCAATCTGGATCTGCGTGACGAATATGTCGCCGACTGCGCCAACGGCGTCCGTCGTTGGAATCAGGCACTCGAAGACGTTGGTCTGGAAGATCGGCTGTACCTGCCGCATGAAGGTTTCAACCGCAAAGTCGGCGTGTATGCCGCGCACCACGTTAGTCCCGACGGTGACGTGCTCGACGATGCCGGTTGGGAAGCCGCAGTTGTTGACTGGTTACCCAACGACGCCGACCGCAAGGCCGTGGCTGATCTGATGGTGCCGCAGTACGAATACGGCGAGTTCGCGAGTTGGATCGCACCGCCGCTGACCGGCATCAATGACCAACCGGTTGAATTCGACTATGTTCACCTCGCCGAGGAGGGGCTGCTGTAGCGGAGCAGGGGACTGTCTGCGGCGAGCGCCGATAGGGCGTTGTCGGTCGCGACCGGATGGAGCTCGCGGTGGCCGCATCGACGGTGTCGGTCAACGCTACTAAGACTTGGCGGCGGTACTGAGGTCAAGGTGGTCCCAGTACGCCTGAGCCTGACGATGCCACTGGGTGCGCTTTTTGTGGAAACAGGCGGCAGCACGGGGGCCAGGCCAGTCGTGCTGGAGCAGTTCCGTAGGCAAATCGGGGTCGAGGAACGGAAACCGCCGCCATTGTTCGATGAGTTCGACCTGGCCTATGAACGCCCGACTAGGACTACTCGCGTTGAGGTTCTCAAATTGCTCGATAAAGGTGAGGTATTCCTTTTCGACATTCTCTAGATCCCAAATATTGCTCGATAGTGTCTGTGTCGTTCCCAGCGGAATACTCTTCCCTCGCCAGGCAAAGGCCCTATCGGCTAACTGGAGAGACTCGAGGATGTCTCGCACGGCAACTTCTTTGGATATATCAGGCACGATCCAAAGCCCGGGTGCAAGAGAGCCAAGCCCAAGCCAGCTAAGCCGAGTGCGCAGTTGATGACGCAGCTTGCGCTGCGTCTCGGGCACGGCGACATTGAGGATCAGCCACTGTCCATCCCAGGGATGATGCGCGGTCATGAAGCTGTAGATCCGATCAGTGCCTTCGCGAAGGATCTGCGCACCGGTTCCAGTCAACTCCCACTGGACCCGCCGGCCGTGCCGGACCGCGACGAGCAGACCCTCTCCACCAGCGCGCGATATCGCTTGCCGGGCGGCTTTCTCTTCAACGCCGAGCGCCCCCAGAGCACTAATGAGAGTTCCGGTCCATGCACGTCCATCTCGTGGGTAAATGAATTCCCCTAGCACGGTCAGCAGTAATGACCGGGCACTGCGAGCACCTTGAGCTGCCACCAACCCAGGACGTTCTTGCGCTGTAACCATCGGAAAAATATACTACAAACCCTTGACGATCCGATACATTTGCGTCGACTATTAGAGGGATGAAAAGGTGCCCAACGCAACGGAGCGGGTTATGACTGCCACTGATCATGCACCGAGCGCGGATCCGGAGGACGATCAGGCTGCGAGCAGTCCTATCCCGATCGTGAACTTTGCGACCTCCCCCCAGCAATACCGCCATTGGCGCTTGACGATCGACGCGCCCATCGCCACCGTGACTCTCGCAGTCGACGAGAACGCGGGTCTCGTTGCTGGCTACGAGCTGAAAATGAACTCCTACGATCTTGGCGTCGATATCGAGCTGTACGACCTTGTGCAGCGCGTGCGGTTTGAGCATCCCGAAGTGACCGCGGTAATCATGACTGGCGGCATGGACAAGATGTTCTGTGCGGGTGCGAATATCCGGATGCTCGCGCAATCACCCCACGCGTGGAAAGTAAATTTTTGTAAGTTCACGAACGAGACACGCAACGGGATCGAAGACGCGACCGCGCACTCCGGCCAGACCTGGATCGCTGCAGTGAACGGTACCGCAGCTGGCGGTGGCTATGAGCTCGCGCTGGCGTGTGATCAGATCGTTCTTATCGACGACGGTTCATCGACAGTGTCGCTACCTGAGGTACCTCTGCTCGGTGTGTTACCTGGGACTGGCGGCCTTACGCGGGTCGTGGACAAACGACACGTTCGCAAGGATCGCGCCGATATGTTCGCCACCAAGTCCGAGGGTTATCGCGGTGCTACTGCCGTGGAATGGGGCTTGGTCGACGCGACCGTGCCGCGCAACTCCTTTGACGAAGAAGTCCATCGCCGCGCCAACGAAGCCGGCAGCCGATCCGCGCGGTCGGGAAGCTCAGGCGTGTCGTTGACACCACTAGAGCGGACCATCGACGCGGATGTACTGACCTATCGCTATGTCAGTGCGCAGATTGATCGGCCTGCTCGACGGGTTGAAATCACCGTCAGCGGTCCGGATGCCGATCCACCGACAGCTGCCGATGCAGTCCAGGCACAAGGCGCGGACTATTGGCCGCTGGCGATGACGCGTGCCTTAGACGATTTAATTCTGCACCTGCGCACCAATGAACCAGAGATCGGCACCTGGACCATCCGGGCGGTCGGTGACGTGGACCGCGTCTTGAGGTATGACACGCAACTGGCCGAATTGTCCGGCCACTGGTTCATCAATGAGGTCTGCCTTTACTACAAACGAACACTGAAGCGGCTGGATGTCACCAGCCGCAGTATCTTTGCCATTATTGATCCTGGAACTGCATTTGTCGGGTTGCTTCTCGAGCTCGCACTCGCGGCTGATCGTCAGTACATGCTCGACGGCGTATACGAAGACGTCGATCCAAATGCTGCTGCCGCGACGATCACCGTTACCAAAACGAATGACGGACTCTTTCCGATGGGAAATGGAATAAGCCGGCTTCGGTCTCGATTCTGGGGCGACGACGCAGGGCTAAGCTCGGTCCTAGAACAGATCGGGGTGCCGCTCGCGGCTGCCGCGGCCGCAGAGGTGGGCCTAATAACGCTAGCTTTGGACGATCTCGATCTTGAGGACGAGCTTCGGATTGCACTCGAAGAACGCGCCGCCTTATCGCCTGATGCATTGACCGGCATGGAGGCAAACCATCGTTTCGTCGGACCCGAGACTATGGAGACGAAGATTTTCGGTCGACTCACAGCTTGGCAGAATTGGATCTTCTTGAGGCCGAACGCTTCGGGACCTGACGGCTCACTTCGGCGGTACGGCAGCGGTCGTAAGGGCGAGTACGACCGCGGGCGGGTCTGAGATGGATGAAGTATTTAACGCCGAAGTCTGGCTCGTAGAGCGCCACCTGCAGAGTGGGCGCGCCAATCATGTTGCCTTAGTCGGCACCGAAACGGTGACCTACGGACAACTGGCCGCACTCGTCGCGGACGTCACGGCCGGTCTAAGAGGCTTGGGCCTGGGCCGCGACGACCGAATTGTATTCGTCACCAACGACGACATTCCTATGGCCTCTGGTATTTTGGGGGCCTTTCGTGCCGGTTTTGTAGCGGTACCGGTATCAACGATGCTTGGTGGGGACGAGCTCGGCGAAATCATCGTGGACTGCGGCGCCACCGTTGTTGTCGCGAGCGCTGAGTACGCCGACGCGGTGCGCATCGCGGTCAAAACCGCACCCGACGTGCGACGACTGATCCTCGAGGAACCGGCCGATATCGAGGTGCCCGAGCGGATCGCCATATCGCTCTGGGATGAGCTGATCGAGGCTGGCGCAAAAGCTCCAGATTCCGATAAAGCGGTAGCCCCAACCACCGAGGACTCGTGGGCCCTATGGCTCTATACATCCGGTACCACCGGCAGGCCCAAGGGCGCAATGCACACGCACGTCAACATTCGCCACGTGTGCGGTACGTACGCAGATCAGGTACTCGGAATCGGCGCGGACGATGTCTGCTTCTCGATCGCCAAGCTCTTCTTTGCTTATGGCATCGGGAATACGCTGTTTTTTCCGTTGTCAGTGGGTGCGACCAGTTGCCTTGATCCCCGTCGTCCGGCGCCCCATGTCGTGGCGGAGCGAATCACGGCCGACCGGCCAACGTTGTTTTTCGCGGTTCCGACGTTCTACGCAGCATTGCTCGGAAGCGATCTGCCCGCGCAGACATTTGATTCGGTTCGGATGGGTATCTCTGCTGGGGAGCCGCTGCCGGCCGCGTTACAGGAACGATTCGCTGACCGGTTCGGCATCGAGATTTTGGACGGCATCGGCTCGACCGAAGCATTGCACATTTACTTGTCCAATCGACCCGGGGAAATCCGCCCTGGAACGACCGGAGTCGCGGTACCGGGGTATGACATCGAATTGCGTGATGCTGACGGCGCCATCATGGCTGACGGCGTGGCTGGTTCGCTCTTCGTTCGCGGTAATTCGATCGCGCTCGGTTACTGGTCCAGGCCTGATGCGACCCGGATGGTTTTCACCGGTGGGTGGCTCAATACTGGTGATACCTACGTTCGGTCGCAAGACGGCTTTTATACGTGCCTAGGGCGCAGTTCGGACTTGCTCAAGGCCGGCGGTATCTGGGTCTCACCGACCGAGGTGGAGGCCCGCTTGCTGCAGCATCCGGCGGTGGCTGAGGTCGTTGTGGTCGGGGTTTCTGACGCGGATGGGCTCGACAAGCCGATCGCCTGCGTCGTGGCGGCTGGCGAAGTCGACGCTGATGAACTCATTCAATGGTGCCGTGAGGGGCTTGCGGCATTCAAACGCCCGCGCAACATCGTATTTATCGAAGCATTGCCCAAAACTGCTACCGGAAAGATCCAGCGTTTCAAGATCCGTGAGCTTATGCAGCAGCAGAATGTAGCGCCTCCTGCCGCGAGCGGCCGATGAACCTGATCCACGTCAACACCGGCGGCCGCGCACCTTTTCTGCAACTGACCGCCCAACCTACCCAACTGCGAAGGAGGAACGCATGCCGTATGTCATTGCCGGTCCATGTATCGACATCATGGACAAGTCGTGCATTGAGGAATGTCCAGTGGATTGCATCTACGAAGGCGAACGCAAGCTTTATATCAACCCCAAGGAATGTATCGATTGTGGCGCGTGTGAGCCGGTCTGTCCGGTCGAAGCAATCAGTCAGGATCGGCGAGTTGAGGACGAGTACGAAGAATTCATCGAAGACAATGACGCGTTTTTCACTTTGACCCTTCCCGGTCGCGAGGAGCCGCTGGGCACACCCGGTGGTGCGCACAAGACCGGCCCGATCGGTGTCGATACCCCGCTCGTCGCTTCGCGTTAGGTCGCCACATGCTTGACGGAAACCTGCTAGTCGACGCTCATGTGCACGTGCCGGTGCTGTCCTCACTGCGTCCGCCGTGGCTGAAGTGGGCGCACGATTTCGGGCCGGCCGGGATTCTGGAACAGATGTGGGACGATGCGGGCATTCCTCGTCCAGCTGCACTGGATAAGATCTTCGCCGACCAAGGTGTCGATATCGCCTTGCTGCTTTGTGAATACAGTCCTAAGGTGACCGGCATGCAACAGTTCGACGATCTGCTGCCGATCGTCGAGCACAATCCGCGACGATTCCGTCCTGTTGCCAACGTCAACCCGCATCTTCATTTTCCGATCGCGACAGAACTAATCCGCCAACTCGAGCACGGTGCAGCGGCGCTGAAACTGCATCCGGTCCACGGTGGCTTTCTGTGTAGCGATACCTCGCTTTATCCTGCCTACGAGGTTCTTCAGCAACGAAATGTGCCGCTGGTAGTGCATTGTGGAACCAGCTCATTCCCCGGATCAATGAACGAGAATGCGTCGCCGGAGCACCTGCTGCCAGTCATCCGCGACTTTCCCGGCCTGAATGTGGTCCTCGCCCACGGTGGCCGTGGTTGGTGGTATGACGCTGCCGCGTTTATGGCGCTGTCTAATGACACTGTGTGGATCGAGCTTTCCGGACTCCCACCTGTGCGGTTGCCGGAGTATTACGCCAAATTTGATCTCGCACGATTGGCACGCAAGTGGATCTTTGCCACAGACTGGCCGGGCGTACCCGGCACCGCCGCGAATGCCCGCGCCGTAGCCGACCTCGTTCCGGACGAATTGGTGGCCGGTATCTACGGCGGGAACGCAGCGTTGGTTTACAAAGGAGTGAACGATGGATAATCCCGACGTCAGTGGCGTACCGGCTGGCGAACTAAGCGATGAACATCTGGCGGCTCAAGGCACGCAAGCGCACGCAACCCGTAATTGGGTCTTCCTCCACGGCAGCGCAGATCAATTCTCGCGACACACCAGTCGGATGCTAGAGCTAGAGCAGGAGTATTTACGGCGATTTCCCAAGCGAACCTGGCAGACATATAAGGCGCCAGCGGGCGATGGCCTCGACGCACGAGTTAATCCTGAGATCGCATTCCTCAAACGAGTGCAGCGGTCGCCGGACTCTCGGATGCATAAGCTCGAGGCGCACCATGCAGCGAGGGAAGCGGGACTCTCCGGGGCCGAGCGGGCCGCTCTGTATAAGTCCGCGCCAGCGCCGCTTGCAACCGAGGGTGAGTATCGAGTGTTAACCGACGAAGGACGTCGGCGGCTGCGCGATGCTGGCGCGTGACAGGATCGCTGGCGTAGATCAGTGACATAGATCTGATTAGCTGTCTGGTTGACCACCGTGAACAGCTGGGTATCCTGAGCCCGAGCCGAGCGCTCGATCGAGGGCGGACCATGCACCGGTGCGATAGGCGCGGTCGATGCGGTGGGTATGCGGTGCAAGATCAAAGCCGCGTTCGCGGACCCAGTTGTCGTTGTAATAGGTTGCGTCGTAGCGGGTGCCCTCATCGCAAATCAAAATGACGATGCTGCCTGACTGGCCGTGCGCTGCCATTTCGCACGCGAGGCGCAACACGCCATAGAAGTTGGTCCCGGTCGAGCGTCCGTACGGTCGTCTCGTGATCTCGTGATCTCGTGCATGAATCGCATCGCGGCAATCGAACCGGCGTCCGGGATGACCATCATTCGGTCGACAACATCGAAGAGGAAGCTCGGTTCGATACGAGGACGACCGATACCTTCGATGCGTGAGCTTGCGGTACCCGTGGGCGAGCGGTCGTTAGCGCACCAGCTTTGAAAAAAGACCGACTGCTCGGGATCGGTGACGCACAGTTTGGTGCGATGACGGTGATATCGGATGAATCGGCCGATGGTCGTGCTCGTGCCTCCGGTGCCCGGGCTCACGACGATCCACTCGGGATCGGGATGCTCTTCGCGACTTAGTTGCTCGAAGATCGATTCGGCAATGTTGTTGGTGCCACGCCAATCGGTTGCCCGCTCGGCGTTAGTGAATTAATCGATGTAATGCCCGTCAAGCTCGGCGGCTAGTGTCGCAGCGACGGCATACACCTCGCCAGCAGAGTCCACAAAATGACAGCGGCCACCTTCACGCTCAATATGTACGACCTTGGCAGCACTTGTTGTGCGGGGCATGACAGCAACGAACGGTAACTTGAGAAAGCCGCGCGAAATACGCCTCGCTGACGGCGGTTGAGCCACTGGAAGCTTCGACGATCGTGGTGCTCGGGCCAATACTTCCAATGCACAGCGCATAAAGGAAAAGCGATCGCGCAAGCCGATGCTTCAGACTTCCGGTCGGATGAGTGGACTCATCCTTCAGATATACATCGACTTGCGGTGCGCCCGGAATCTGTAGCGGGCGCAGGTTGGTTTCGCAGGTGCGCGCGCCTTCAGCGTCGATCCGGCCGATCGCCCAATTCACCCAGCCGCGTTGGGCGTGGTCATAGTGGTTGATATCGGCGAAGGTATCCATAACCAGCTGTCTATTTGGTGTTGCGCAGGCGTGCAGTACCGAGGCACCGATTGATCACGTGAGGTTTTGGAGCCGAACCTGACCGCGGGATATGAGACGGTCCTGCTCATCCTTCATTTCCACGACCCACACTTGCGTTGAGCGTCCACGATGGAGCGGCGTCGCTCGGCACTGAATGATTCCTTCTCGTGTCGAACGGAAGAAGTCCGTGCTGTTAGAAACGCCGACAACACGGCCGCGCTCGCCCCACCACGTCGCGGCACCGACGCTCGCGAGGGTTTCGACGATCGAGCAGTAAACGCCGCCGTGGGCGATGCCGTACGGCTGGTGCAATTTGGGAAGGATCTCAACATGGGCGGTGACTTCATCACCGCTCACCGTGTCCATCTCAATGCCGACACTCTCGGCGAACTCTCCAGGGCTCTTTGGTTGCATCGTCAAATACTCGGCATCCGCTAGGCGATAATATCGCCCCAAGGATATCCGGCGCTTGGGATCGTCAG